>JBEAPS010000215.1:0-3535 GCA_041164285.1 Pseudomonadota bacterium | reverse complement strand
CAGTGGTCTCGAGATCGAAAAATATGAAATCTACGCTCCGTGGCGACCGCGACAACCATGCCGGCCTTTGAGTCAATCCGCCCGTTCTCGGTGTCGGTCCATCGGTTATTTGTTGCGTGTGGGAGCGCCGTTGATGGGATGGTATCCGTGCACGACTGTTGCCCTGATTTAACGCCAATTCAAACGCCCCTCACTGAAGACTTGCTTCGAAACCACGTGGGGGCTCTCCCACAATCTTAAGAAAGGGTCAACCGTTCAGTTTTCGTCGTCTGCCCTGGTGTGTCCGCCGAGCGGGAGCATCGGAGCCAGATGCAAGAGGGAGGTCCTCAGCAGACAGATCAGCTTTAAGAGTGAGCCTTTGTCCCTCTTTACAGAGGAACGAGGCTGGAAAATACTTCTGGCCTTCGACCAAAAGTGAGGTTTTGAGCATTGTGTCCGTTGAGTCGGGATCATGGTGAAAAAGTCCGAACTGCTTTACTTGCGCCATTTCGGCGATTTCTGCACCTCTGCGAGCAGTAGAGTGTCCCCAACCATGTCTTCCTGAGTCATAAACTTCGCTAGTATAGGTCGTATCAAACAGGAAGAGGTCTGCATTACGCGAAAAAGCAGCAAGCGAAAGGTCTGAGTCAGTACCATGCTCGTGGTCAGTCGCATAGACCAAGCTTGTCTGCAGGTCATTGTCCCACACACGATATGCGAAAGCCTGTTGCGGATGATGAAGTTCATGAGCAATCACTACCATGGGTCCCACGGAAAACGGTGAGCCAGGCACAACTGTATGAAAATGAAGATTTTTTCTGCTTGGCAGATTCCGATATTCCAGAGGAAAAAATGGAAAGGAGAAAATTCTCTCAATAATATCATTGAGCTCAAATCCACCCTTGGCCTGACCGTAAAAATGTATCGTAACGTTTGGTCTGAAAAGGGGTGCAAATCGAGTTAGGCCAATAATGTGGTCATAGTGGTAATGACTCAGAAGTATGTGGAACTCAGTTTGGCCTCGTGCGAGTGCGTTTTCTCCATAGCCCACAACTCCTGTTCCAGCGTCGAGAACCAGCGAGGTCGAAGAGTTCTCACTGCCATCAAGCGAGCTCATAACCTCCACGCAGGATGTGTGTCCGCCAAATTCTACGAATTCCACACCGGGGGAAGGGAGTGTGCCGCGAACCCCCCAAAAACAGACCGCAAGAGTGTTTGGATCAACACCCTTAAAGCCTTTGTTTTTATTCGATATAATCCGGGACATCAATCCACTTTCCTCGTCGCAAATCGACACATACGCTCGGGTATCGGCAGACTGCGTGCAGACTTTTGGCTTTTTTGTCGAGGAGAACAAATATTTGTTGCGTCAGGGGATTTTTGCCGGATATGCATTCCCGGGGTGATTCGCCCAGTGACCGAAAAGAAGAGGCAAAATTGAACATGCATTCTGATTTTGAAAAACTCAGCCCATCGAAACAAAACCTGAATGAGTCCATGGTGAGTCGGAAATTGCAAAGAGAGGTGGACGCCCTCGAGTCCATTGGTTTTGGAACCCAGGCTTGGAAGGTTTCTGATCTCGGAGCAGAGCTTACGCTTCCTGCCCTCGACGTGAACTGGCTTATATCACAACCTTTGTTGCCTTATTTTGTGCACATTGTGCCGACACACCTACTTTATAGGAGTCTTACTGAGCATGGCCTTGAGGATGCTCTTGAGGTCATTGAATGCATTCAGGGTGAAACCCTGATTCGATTGCTCGATTACGACTTATGGCAGTCTCCAGATGACAGCGCGGGATTTTTAAGTCCGTCCGAGGACCTTTCTCCAGACCGATTCTTACAATGGGTGAAACTCTGGAATGAGGTTGCTCCAGATTTTGCTGCAGAGAGATTGCTTGATTTGGAGGAAGAGGTCATTTTTGGATGCCTCTCGGCCGTCTGTGAAATTGTTCCCGTTGGGCTCAATCGTCAACAAGAAGAGTTGAATGATGACTACTGGATGACACCAGACAATAAATTTGGCTTGAAGCTCAAGACTCCTGATGAAGCAGCTTTCGAGGTTGTGTATGGGCTTGTTCACTCTCTGTACCGGAAAGATGTTCGGCTTGCCCAGCAGGTTCTTGCTCACTCAGCAATGCTCATACGTGATGAAGTCATAGAAGATGCTCGTCGATGGCGGCAGGGACGTCTCGAAGATCAGGGATTTTTGCAGTCTGATGAAGCTCGACATTTGTTATTGCGTCGCGGTCAGAAAAGTCTTCAGCAGATGATTCAGACCGCGTTAAACCAGAGAAACAATGACAGAGTGCCAGAGAAGCCAGGTGCTTCAAGCGATGCAATTCCTATGCCGACCACGCGCGATGAAGTTGCAATTTCGCGCATTCATGATTTTGTCCGTAAGTTGAACCACGAAACGTTACAGTTGGAAATCTCCGTTCATTTGCCCGCTTCAGATATCCAGCGCCTCATAGGTCACGATGCTGTCCAGCAGGAAGTTATCTCCGAGGAAGAGGAGTTGGTTGAGGCTTTTGCAGAGAAAATAACAAACGATTGCACGCTCCTTCTTGAACAACTTGAACTGCATAATTCGAAGATTCTGAAGCTGAGGCAGAATAAAAATACGCTTTTGATTGATGAAGTCATTGGGCTACTCGCGCAAAAAAAATCAGCCCAAGCGGTAGAATTCAAGAGTCGAATTGCACGTATTTCGAATGGCGTATTAGCCGCATTTGGGGTCGTGCAAGAATCCACCGGTGTGGCCCGGGTGCTTCATGCGCTACGTGGTGCAATGAATATTGGACTCGAGCGCGCACTAGCACAGCCTGAATCTCTGGGTTTAAGTTCGGTTCTCGATGATGAGCAAGGCGAGTCCGTAGAGCAGGCTTTGCTTGTTATGAGCGTTCTAGGCCCTGAAGTAGTGTTCCAGATAGGTTGGCAGGCTCTAAAAGATTTGGCCGAGGACGCAGTTCATTCAGTGGTTGCTGCAAGCGACAACCGCGGTGAGTCCTTGTGCAATGTGAAACTCTCTGATGGTGAAGTGATTCAGTTGCCTGTGGTACAGCTTCTTCAGGGTGGGCGGTATCTTGAGTTGAGGCGCTGGCTCCAGTCTGCGCTTCCAGTTGAAGCGACCTCACTGCGACATGTTTTGCTTTCAACCGTTAATCGTTTGCCACTTTTTCCGATCCTATTGTTGGAGGGAAATAACGTGACTCGAGGCACAACTGAGGTAAGGCCATACGAAACAATGCAAGAGGTTGAAGTTACAAAAGACTTCTTGTTGTCATTACCGAGAATTATAGGTGCCATGAGTCAGGAGGGGTAGATGGAAAAGCTAGTTTACCGCAACGAAGAAAACATAAAAAAGGTGTGGGAAGATACTCATGCAGAAAAAATTTCTGCGCTGATGAACACAAAGTACCGCACGCTCTTGGAAGACGAGCAATTCCAAATTGAGTCTGGGTATAACGACCAGCAAATTCAGATAAAAGTGACTTTAGAGCGTTTGGATAAGTCGGTATTTTATCCGATTGAGCTGATTTTCGTTCCGGAGAGTC
>JBEAPS010000214.1:0-5650 GCA_041164285.1 Pseudomonadota bacterium | reverse complement strand
GCCCCATCAATTGGGTGGCAACGCACCGTATTCACCACGCATACTCCGACACACCCCGCGATCCTCACGATGTGAACCGTGGGTTTTGGTTTGCACATGCGGGTTGGCTTGTAAATCTGCGGTCTGACTTGGCCGATTTCAATGAATATAAGCACTACGCTCCCGACCTTGTGAAGCGTCCGTTTTTTGTGTTTCTTGAGAACCACATGATTCATTTGCAGTTTGTACTTGGCATTTCATTGTTCGCATTAGGTGGAACCGTGTTTGCACAGAGCTCCGTGGGTTTTGATTATTTTATGGCTACGAGTCTCACTGTGTGGGGAATTTTTGTTCGGATGATCGCCATGTACCATGTCACTTGGTGTGTGAATTCAGTGGCTCACATGTTTGGCGACAATGCGAATAAAATTGCAGACGAGTCGAAGAACAACGCGGTGATTGGACTTCTGGCTTTTGGCGAGGGATGGCACAACAATCACCATGCTCAACCTCGAATGGCAAGGCACGGCTGGCGCTGGTGGCAATTAGACCAAACGTGGATCATGATCCGCACACTTGAGCTCTTGGGCTTGGTGAAGAATGTGATTCGTCCGTCGCGCGAAATGATTGAAGCCCAGCTTCAGTTGAAGCACGCTCCGGCGCCGCTGCGTCGCTCAGCTCGACCTCAGGATGTGACTTCCGGCGTTGGCTTGTAAAGGTAACCAAGACCACGCACAGTCTCGATCACCGAGCTTTGAGAGCCACTGTCATCGGTGTAGCGCCTGAGCTTTGCTACGAAAACGTCAACTGTGCGTGTCTCAGTTCCGCTCGAGTACTGCCAAACTGTTTCAAGAAGTTCGTTTCTTGAAAGAACCCGTCCGGGATTTTTCAAAAAAGTTTGAGCAAGAAGCATTTCGGTCGGTGAAATTTTTACCAGAGTGCCGTCTGCAGTTTTGACTGAATACTCCGCTGGAAGAAACTCAGCTTTTCCTAAGTAGAAGGTCGCTTGCGCGAGCTTTTCAGTTTCGCGTGCCCATTGGCCACGGCGGACCAATCCGTGGGCTCTAAGAATGAGCTCTTTGAGTGAAAAAGGCTTAGTGACGTAATCGTCGGCACCGAGCTCGAGCGCTTTCACTTTGTCGGAGTCGAGGCTGCGCGCGCTTAAAACTAAAATAGGAAGTCGCTCAGCAAGCGGACGGATGCGTGCCAGCACTTCAAAGCCATTTAGCTGGGGGAGCATGAGGTCTAGAATGACTGCATCGAACTGGCGGGAATCATCACACAGCGCGTCGAGTGCAGCCATGCCGTCCTTCAGCCATTCAACTTCGAAGCCTTCGCTCACCAAATTGAATTGCAGTGTTTCACCAATAGCTGGCTCATCCTCGACGAGGAGAATTTTTCCTTTCGAACTCGACATGAAACGTTGCTCCTTTTTCCGGACCTTCACTTGATGCTGTCAGTTGACCACCGTGTTCATTAACAACAGTGCGTGCAATAAAGAGCCCGAGACCCGATCCTTGCACACGAATTCTAGCCGTGCCTTCAGCCCGATAAAATTTATCAAAGATTTTATCGATTGCTTGCTTATCGATACCAACACCATTGTCAGTGATCTTCAAGTAAAAGCCTTTGTTGCTGAGGGTGGCACTAATAGAAATAGAGCCACCAGCCGACGTGTATTTGAAAGCATTGGAAAACAAGTTGTCAAACACCATTTGCAGTTGGATGGGGTCTCCCTCGATTAGGAAATCCTTTTTGTTGAGTGGGTTATGAATTTCGAAGGTGACCGTTCTCTCGGCTCCAGCTCGCTCAATGAATTTATGAACCGAATTTTCCAATACAGAGATGAGATCAATGGTTTCACGAGTTGATGTGTCGCTTTTTGATTCGAGCCGAGCTGCAACAAGAATACTGTCTACGAGGTTTTGCAGTCGGATACTCTCGGACAAAGTTCTATTGAGAAATTTGAGGCGGTCTTCGAGGTTGACTTCGCGCATCAACATTGTCTCTGTTGCGAGACGAATGCTGGCAATCGGTGTTTTGAGCTCATGAGTGATGTTACTGAGAAACGATTCGTGTAACCGGTTGAGACGCACCTGCTTGCGCTGCGAAATGAAGATTGTCAGAAGTCCGAGTAATATGAGGGCAAGCAGAATGCCGCCTTGCAGCAAAATGACCCATTGGCCAGCTTGAAGATCTGGAGGAGCAGGGAGACGGGCGAGAACTGAAGAAATGGCTTTTTCTCGGTCGAGATACCACCAGATCCAAGTAAAAACTAACAATGCCCAGCAAATCTGAGCAAAAACAAAAACTGTGACCGGATGAACAATCCAGCTAAAGCGTCTGACAAACCTATTCACTTAGAGTTATCTTTCAGTGTTTGTGATTCTGAACTTACTACGTCTTTAAAAAACGAGAGGACAGCATTTTTGCATTTGGAGCCTTGTGGAGATGCGAAGCATGACGTGTGCTGCCGACCAAGCTCTGTTAGGAAATAGGTCTGACCTTGATTTGTTTTCTGGATCAGGTGAGCAAGCTCAAGGCCCTCTTGATAGGGAACAACGGGATCCTTGCTTCCGTGGATGAGAAGCGTCGGAATGTTAAAGGCCGAATCACTTTGACTAGGACTATATTCGTCAGTCACGAGAAATGACAATGGCCATTGGAGAGGCCACGTTAATACAAAGCTGGCGAGTTTACTTTGAGCAACGCTTCGATAAGAATGAAAGCTAGATTCAAGAACGAGTGCATTGAAGTTTGAATTTTGCGCTTGCTGCCGCTGCAGAGCAGCAACGGCAATGGCTCCGCCCAAACTCTGCCCAACAATAAAAATGGGCCCTTCTTTAGCAATCTGGCGGGCAGCGCTCAGGACTGCAGTTGCATCTTCAACTGAGTTTTCTCGGCTAGGCTTGCCGTCACTCTGCCCATAGCCACGATAGTCGAATGTGAGAAGGTCATACCCTTCTTGCAGAAACCACCAAACGAATTGAACGTGAGCCGACATGTTTTGCGCATTTCCATGAAAGTGAACAATCAGCCCCTTTTTACTTTTTACAGGGGAATGCAGATGCCACGCATGCAGAGTTTCGCCTTGGCTTCCGACAGGAATCCGGAAGTCGTCGAACTTTTCACTGAGCTGCTCCGGAAGTGTGTATTTGAGGGCATCGGGATAATAAAATAGCGAGTTACACCCAGAGGCAATCAGCCCGCAACCCAATGTAACTATAAATAATTTCAGTTTCATGAAACAGACTCTTTCGTTTAACTCATTCCAGCTCAAAGCTTCGTGATTTCGGATCCTCCACTGCGAAGCATTGTCTTTTTAGGTTATCGAGAGTGTATCCGAAAAAGAGCCAAGGAAATAGTCAGGGTGCACGAAGTGCGTATGAGAATGGTGTGAAATTAAATCCAGTATCATTATCATAAATGTTTCGTTCGTGGGAAAAATCTTGATTGTCGATCACAAGTGCAATCCCTAGTGCTCGGTTGCTCCATGATTGGAACAAGTACACATGAGCGGGGTATCCGGGATAAGAGGGGTTGTCCCGTGTGAACACAATATCACCCTCGGAAAGCGAAGATGCGCTCGACAATCTCCTCCATCCGAGGCGATTTTCAAGGTAGTCTGAGAAGGGGCGGGTGACGAGTGAGGGGGATTCTGGGTCACTCTTTGCAATTGGAATGAAAACCCCCAAGCGCCGCAACGCTGCACTCATAAATGCGACGCATCCGTTATAGCGGAGAGGCGGATAAAACGCTTTAACATCTTGCATAACAAGGTTGTAATTTGAGTACTGCCCGTACCACTCTAACAATTGCTTGTTGAAATTTTTACTCACAGTTTTTGGTGAAGTTTCATTTTTGTTGGGCTGCTCAGTGCCTCGCTCAGTAGCGCTGCGCTCAGACCACGAACGTTGGGCACCTTGAAGCGGAGGTGGTCTCGTGCCGTAGTACTGCTCATCGGTGGTGTGATCCTGTTCTTCTTCAGGTACGCAGCCAGCAGCCAATGAAGCAATGCCTAAGCACGTCAGAGTGGCTAGAATGAAACGCATAGCTCACATCCCGTCTGGGGTAAGAAAAATACCCACTCTCTTCTCTATCAATTGCCATGCCAGTGCGTTTGTCTGAAATGTTAAGTAGTTCCTGACCTATTTTTGAAAAAAAACAGCCGTCGAATGTAAATACATTCGACGGCTGTCAATGGGATTGACAATTCAGCGTGCTGATTTGTCACCTTCTTTGGCTTTCACAGAAATGAGCTCCACTTCAAAAATGAGAGTTGCATTTGGTCCAATATCAGGACCAGCACCCTGAGCACCATAGGCAAGTTCAGAGGGGATAAACAACTTCCACTTGGATCCCTCCTTCATGAGTTGAAGTGCTTCAGTCCAGCCTTTAATTACGCCATTGACAGGAAATTCAGCTGGTTGATTGCGCGAGTAGGAGCTGTCGAACTCTTTACCGTTGATGAGAGTGCCGCGATAATGCGTTGTCACTACGTCGGTGGCCTTGGGGGTTTTGCCTTTACCTTCAGTCAGTACCTGATACTGAAGCCCGCTTTCGAGTACTTTCACGCCCGCTTTTTTCGCGTTGGCATCGAGAAAGCTTTTGCCTTCCTTTATGTTCGCATCGCCTTGATCTTTCTTTTTTGCTTCCAGTTTGGAGCGAAGACTTTGTTCAAATTCTGCAACCGCTTTTTGCATTTCATCGGGTGTCATTGCACCTTTCTTGCCTGCAAGTGCATCGGCAAAGCCTTTTGTGAATGACTCTACGTGTAGCTGGGCTCCGTAGCTGTGGAGATTTTGACCAAATTGATATCCGAGAGAATAGGCTGACTTGTCTTTGATACCTTTTGCTGAAGTTTTTCCAGCAGCGAGCGCAGGCGCAGAGAACAGGGTTGTCGCTACGAATAGACTAATGATACGCATTTGCGAGGTCCTTTCATGGGGCACTGCTGCCCAGCTTACCTTTCTAAAATATTCTGTTAAAAGTGGTACCCCGAGATTGGATTGGGGTCAATTATTGCGGGGCTTTGGGGCTCTTTTGTAGCTGGATCTTATGCGCTCATATTTACGGACGCGCGCAGCTCGGCTGAGTCCTAAGGGCGCTAATAGAAATATTGCGACCGTCAATGCTAAATTAGAATTATTGCTCTTGTGAGTGGAGTTTGTGGCTGCAATTTCTCCACAACTCCAACGTGCTTTTTTACTTTTTGTTGTTCCAGTTTCTATTGTACTAATAGAAGCTGTCGGAATGAGTTCCCCCTGACTTCCGATACTTGCGAACTCATATTTTACGAAAATATTGTGAACCACCGACTGAAGGGCTTGAGCATCGTCTCCGAATCGCTGGCCATAGCGTTTTGTGCTTTCGGATATTGCGGACACACCATCAGAAATTACGCCATCACTCTTCAAAAGGTCGATGCTGTCCCAAACTATTTTGTCCATTTTGTAGGAACCATTCGCATCCCTCCCGAGCTCAGTTCGTATCTCCCACAAAATTCCGGACCATAATTCACCAACAATATGGGGGTAGGTGAGATAGTCCCTCACACTGATATAAGAACCGTCTGGTTTTTTCCTAAATTTAAAATAGGTTGTTCCAGGTGTAATGTTGCCTTGCCTGAGTGCTGTCCTTCCAGGATAACTGTTTTCAGCGAGAAGATTGT
>JBEAPS010000213.1:0-5901 GCA_041164285.1 Pseudomonadota bacterium | reverse complement strand
GATTTCTTGTTTCCGACCAAAGACGCACTTCGATCGCATGAGCTCGTCACAGAAGTTCGCTATTCCAAAAAACCATGGCAATTCGGTATTCACGCCATGCTCGAATTTGAGCGCGTCGGCTCGAGCTCAGCATTTTTGGGAGAAGAAAATGAAATTGCTGACAGCGTTCGAAACATTGAACAATTAGTTCCGTGGGTTCAATGGAGAAAACCCGGCGCATATATCGCAACAATCTACTCACCTATGAGAACTGAAATCAACAAAGAAGATCCGCGTTCTTCATTCACCACGTGGTCGCTTACCAACGCGGGTCGGGGTATCTTCTTCTCTGCCATCATGGATAATTTGCTCTATTTGCCAAAAATATCATCCACTGCTGGAGCAACACTGAGCTGGATAAACAAAAAAGCAGCTTCTGTTCAAAACGACTCAAGTAAGCTTGGCATAAAAATGAGTATGGACTTTCCAATTGCGAACAATTTCCGTGCTCTACCGCACTTTAAGTTTGAAAGTGAAAATTACATATTGGAACGAATCAGCGTCGCTCCAGATCAGAGTGGCGCCATTTCACTCACAGAACGTTCGGACGAAATTATCGGTACGGGTGCGCAGATATACTACGACTATAACAAAGGGCTGCGCCTGTATTTCAATCTAAGTTATGAATCGACACAATCTTCCCTCAGCGATTTCTCTACCTCCAAATTGATTTATTTGGGAGGTATCCAGTACAGCTGGCCACTCACCCGAACTGTGCTGAGAAGAATCGACAGATTCAGCGAGTCACTCTCTTCAGAGGAGAACTGATTGATGCAAATCTCAAAAGTCGCTTTCAGCGAGGCATTCCAAGAAATCCTGAAAAGCAAACAACCCATCATTCTATCGCCCAAGGGAAAGTCGATGTCTTTCCTTTGCACACCAGTTTCGTACACTGAGGAAGCGATTATTTTTAAAAACTCAATTCCAATCGATATTTTGCCAGAAGTTGTCACTTCAACAGAGTTCACTGCAACTTGCGGAGACTATCAGGTTGTCAGTGCCGCTTTGTTTGCACACGGCACGGACATTCGGTTTCCAACTCATCACATATCTATCCTGAGACAATCGAGAAAAGAAGACCGATATATATTTTCAGCAGAGGCAAATGCTGAAATTCATATTACTCATCCATTTGACGCAGGCACTATCTTAAAAAGAAGGCTTTATGACATTTCATTGGGCGGACTCAGCTTTCGCTCTCACACTCAAACTCGACTGATGCAGCCAGGCAGAATTTTTCAGCAGGTGAAAATTCTGCAACCCAATAAGCCCGATGAAAATAGAACGTGCCGCGTCGTTTATGTAAAAAAAATATTCGAGGAGAGTTCCCATAGCTATCATCAAGTGGGAGTGCAGTTTCTCGACCTTTCTCACGGAGAAACGCAAGGATGAGTTTGTCTCTCATTGAAATGGACCCTAGAAGCAGAATTTTCTGCAACCGCTCCTTAAATATGAGAAATATTCAAGCGGTCGGATTTGATATGGATTACACCCTTGCGCTCTATCGCCCAGAAGAGTTCGAGGTTTTAGCATACAACGAAACGTTGAAAAAGCTGAACAATGCAGGATATCCAGACACAATTTTAAACTGGCACTTCGATACGACACACATGATTCGCGGTCTTGCCATCGACAAAAACCGAGGAAACATAATTAAGCTGGACAGACATCGCTACGTCAAAGTTGCGTACCATGGCTTTCGAGAGCTCAGCCGCGAAGAAAGACGCGAGCAATACGATGCATCACTAGCTCAATCATATGAAGAACCAGACTACGCACTTATTGATACACTTTTCACACTTGCAGATGCTTATTTATTTGCCCAGCTTATCGACTTGAAGGCTCGCAAGCCAGACGCCATCAAAAAAAATCCACTAGAAATTTATAGAGATGTTAGGAATGCCATTGATCTTTGCCACCGAGACGGAAGCATAAAGCATAAAGTTGCGCAAAATCCGGAAAAGTACATTACCCGAGACCCACAGCTAGAAGACACGCTCATAAAATTAAGGCAGTCTGGGCGCAAACTCTTTGCAGTTACGAATAGTCTCTGGGACTACACGAACGTCGTCATGAACCACATTTTTGGAAACGATTCACGAGAGCTGAATCTGAATTGGACCGAGCATTTTGACTTGGTTGTCACAGGCGCTGCTAAGCCCTCATTTTTTACTTCTCCCAATCCACTTTACGAAGTTGATCCTGGGACAGGTTTGCTCAAAAACACCGACGGAATTCTCAACCCCGATGCTAAAATTTTTCAAGGTGGAAATTTCAAGCAGTTGCACGAACGTCTTGGTGTGTCGTCAGGCCCAGAAATCCTCTACGTGGGAGATCACATTTATGGCGACATTCTTCGAAGCAAGAAAGAGCTTGGATGGCGCACAATGCTAGTCATCAACGAGTTGAACGATGAGATAGAATCTCTTGCATCATACAAAGAAGAATTCAGACAATACGAAGAACTCATTCAAATTAAAGATGAGCTGGACGATGAAATTCAGAAGCTTCAAGTCAGCCATGACGACCCAACGACTGATACAAGTTTGAATGACAGGATTGCAAATTTGATTGAAAAACGAAATTCAACTCGTGAAGCAATGCGGCGTTCAATGAAAAAGTATCACCAAAATTTTCACCCTATTTGGGGACAGCTGATGAAGACGGGGCATCAAAATTCCCGTTTTGCAGCACAAGTAGAAAACTATGCATGCCTTTATACCAGTCAGCTGACCAATCTCTGTAATTATTCTCCTAATCACAGTTTCCGAAGCACACGAGATTTCATGCCACACGATTTTTTTAGAGGCTAAGGATTACCTGTTCGCTTCAGGAGCTCGAGCTTTTTCAACTAAATGAGTTGTACTGTGCCCAGGAACTAATGGAATAATCTGAACGCTCCCCCCCGAGGACAGCACTGTTGTTGAGCCAACAACAGTGTCAACAGTGTAGTCTCCGCCCTTCACCAACGTGTGAGGCATTAAAGTTTCGATCAAACGCACCGGCGTATCCTCATCAAATCCTACAACAAAGTCGACAGAGGCGAGAGCAGCCAACACTGCAGTTCGGCTTTCAAAGGTCTGAACAGGTCGCTGCGGACCTTTGAGACGTTGAATAGAGGCATCTGTGTTGACACCAACAATCAGGACATCACCAAAAGCACGCGCTCTTTCTAGTAAATCAACATGACCCATATGGAGCAGATCGAAGCAACCATTTGTGAAGACAACACGCCGACCGTTTTGCTTCAATGTGTGAGCCAAAGCTTCGAGATCGGCGCTGTGCAGAACTTTGCTGGAGTGTGATGACCCTCTTCCGGAAGAGGATGTGATGAACTGAAGGACTTCAGGAGCAGACAGAGTAGCTGTGCCTAGCTTTGCACACACAAGTGCAGCACCTGCATTTGCAATTTCGGTTGCAGCACGAAATGAGGCTTTGGTAGCAATAGCCATTGCCAAAAAGGCGATCATGGTATCACCCGCACCTGAGACATCGGCAACCTGCAATGCACGCGAAGCAAATCTGGTTTTTAATGAAGGAAGTGCCTGCTTCAACGCAACACCATGCTCTGAGAGACTGAGCACGACGGCCTCAGCCCCTGCTTCACGGAGAACTGAATCGCAAATCGCATCCACTTCTTCCTCGAAGTGGTGGAGTGACAAGGATGGAGCAAGGCTCCGTAGTAATTCGCGACCCTCTTTCAGATTAGGTTTGATGAGCGTTGTTCCGTGATATCGTGAAAGGTCGAGTGACTTGGGGTCTGTAACAACCTGAACTTTCGCAGCGTGTGCCATTTCTATCAACCGACGACACAAATGGTGCGACAACACGCCTTTACCATAATCAGAGAGCACAAGGGACTTGCCGCCCCCTTCGGTGAGAAATTTGGAAAAATGTTGAATGATTTGCTCTTCATGGGCGCCAGATAAGGGTGCAATCTTTTCACGATCAATTCTGACAAGTTGCTGATAGCCTGCAAGAATTCTGGTTTTTCTAATTGTCGGAATCTGACCATCACTCACAAGTGCATCACACTTGATGCCAAGGAGAGCGCACTGTTGCCTCACCAAGACTGCTTCGGCATCATCACCGACGCGTCCGCACAAATACGCTTCAGCACCCATAGAGGATATATTTGCAGCAACATTCGCCGCTCCACCCAACACATACTTTCGTTCACCTTCAAGAACTACCGGTACAGGGGCCTCTGGCGAAAGACGTGAAACAGACCCCTGAACGTAACAATCGAGCACGATATCGCCTACAACAAAAACTCGACTGCTCTGCATTTGTAAAACGAGTTGAGTCAAGCTCACTGAATTTTGCATTTCAAATTCCTTTTCTCTCAATATCGCCACCGTGCGCGGTCTGAAATTCAATTTTGAACGAAAACACCTCACCAGTCACGCTCTGATCATTGTCAAAATGCTTCTTGAGCGCACGAACGGATTCTGGTCCCAGCGCATTCACGCATGACTCAAATGATCGCAAAATCGCCTCATCGGCATACTTCATCGGATTTGTTTTAGGTCTCAAAGCAAGCACGTTGAAAACAGAGGCACCAGACTGCACAGGAAAATTAAAATCCACTTCGTAAAGCCGCGGAAATAGTCCGGGAGCATTGAGCCAGCTCTGCGGAAGTTTCAATTGTTGACAGGGTGTAAATACTCCGACCACATCTCGAGCATGTTGATTTGCCTCAGTTTCAGAATGAGCAATAACAAGAGAGGGATCATGCTCTTGGTTCTTACTCAATCGCTCGGTTGCGAAATCAATTTCGTGAAAGGGAATAACTTCAACAGCAGAGGAGCTGCGCTCTTGTGAACTTTTGCGCACCATCAAAGAATTTTGCGATGGAGCAATTGGATCGGTTCTCTTCCGAGACACACCTGCATCACCTTTTGAGGGTGCGTCATAACTTGCCGCTGAATACTGAGTTGAAGGCAACACTTGCACCGTAACAACAGACGAGCGAGTATTCACATTAGGTTGCTCACTTGAGAGCCCTCGAAGAAGCGCAAGCCCTACTAAATGCAATTGAACTGCAGTTATAATTGCAATTCTCAACTTCATGGCAGGTGTATTCTTGTTGGAAATGACAAAAACGGCAAACCAAAGCCAGGATTCAAACTGAAGACAGAGTTGGTGTCGTTGCCTTTCAAAAAGAGCTCACCATTTTTACAAAGACGAGAGTCGGCAACACAAAACACTACGGGTTGTCCAAGTTTAGTTGTAGTGAAGGGCCCACGGGCATCATCGAAATCCGTCAGCTGAAGATCATCAAGGGACAAAGTGGCTGTCCGTGCAAACTGTCCAATGTAATCGTCTGTAGTCGTGACCTTCATTCCCAAGATAATTTCATTGGAGTTTGTCTGACCAAGAAGATCAATTCGCTGAACATCGGCTCCGCTCTCAGAGTGCAATTTGCGCATTTTGAGCTCGCCATGAGTCATCAGTTCGGCCTCAAAAACAGTGACGAGCTCATTGTCATCTGGCCCAAAATACTGTGGATTGCAGCTCAAAACCACCCGCGAATTCGAAAGCTGAATTGCTTGAAATGCATTTTTACATTGCTTCGACTCTGTTTCATCAACAATTGAAACAAGACCATCGGGAGAAGGTCCTCCTTCTATCACTCGGAGCACCTGTGCCTCTTTCGCTGAAAATGTAGTCAAATCAAATCCGCTCGAAATGAAAGCAAACCAGGAACCATTCCGAAGTGCTACAATAGGATTAAATGCGGAGAGCAACTGTTCTTTATCGGTGAGCTTTCCAAGTGATTCGGCTGATTCTCGAGCCATGAGAAAATGTCGAATTTGACCGAAATCAAATCCTGTCGCCAGTCCTTCATTTTCCGATAAG
>JBEAPS010000212.1:0-7300 GCA_041164285.1 Pseudomonadota bacterium | reverse complement strand
AGAACAATGTTGATGAGTTGGGAACGGACACCACAATCGGCCCCGTTGCCGACTCGGCATAAGCCAAGCGTGCATCATTGCCCTACTGGCCAAACTCATGTAAGACCACCTGAATTTCTTGGTTCTTACGCTCTCACAGGCCATAGGGAGACACTCATGTTGCTTTCACACGCGTCCATTCGACTCAGGTCAGTTGCGACAGCCATTGCTGCGTGCACCGCCTTCAGCGTTTTGTCGACTCCAGCTTCAGCTCAACAAACTCAAGCTGACCGACGCAACAATCAGGAAGTTTATATCAACATGGGCGACGAACCGCCCAGCATGGATCCCAACAAAGGCGTCGACTCAGTCTCATACTTCTGGCTCGGCCATCTTTTTGAAGGCCTCATGACCACCGACAGTAAGGGCAATATTGTCCCTGGTACTGCAAGCAAAGTCGCAGTTACTGACGGCGGTAAGACATACACCTTTACTATCCGTACCAACGCAAAGTGGCATGACGGCAAAAAGGTGACTGCAAACGATTTCGAATACGCATTCCGCAGGCTGGTGGACCCAGCGTTCGCGAGCGAATACGCATTCATCGCTGAAACTGGCCAAATCAAAAATGCTGCTGATATCATCCGTAAGAAAAAGCCTGTCTCAGAGTTGGGCGCAAAAGCTATCAATGACACAACCTTTGTTGTCACACTTGAAAACCCAGTGGCCTTCTTTAGTTCGCTGATGTCATTTCAGGCCTTTTTTCCAGTGCGAAAAGATATCGTTGAGAAACATGGCGACAAGTTTGCCACAAACACAGAAACAATTGTCGGCAACGGACCCTTTAAGCTCGTATCTTGGAAAAAAGAAACGAGTATGCGCATGGAAAAAGCGAACACTTATTGGAACGCGTCTGCTGTAAAGCTCAAAGGCATTGAGGCTCCAGTGATGCTCAAAGATGTGGGTGCTGCATTCAACAACTTCAGAACTGGCGGGCTCGACATGACAGGGCTCGACAAAGAGCGACTCGAAACTGCACAACGCGAACGTCTGCAAGTTAAAACCTACGCTGATGGTGCTGTCTTTTTTCTCGAAATGAATCAGCGCGAGGGCAAGTTATTCTCAAACAAAAAACTACGTGAAGCACTGCGGATAGCAGTAAATCGACGCGAATACATCAGCAAAGTGACTGGGGTTCCCGGTGACAAACCTGCGTACGGACTCGTGCCTGACTACATGCCGGGCGTGAAGCGCACTTATCGACAAGAGGCTCCTGTCAAATACCGTGACGGCGATGTGGGAGCTGCTAAAAAACTAATTAAACAGTATCTCAGTGAAACAAAACAATCGAAAGTGCCTCCATTTTCTATTCTCGCTGGCGACTCACCCAATGCCAAGAAAGAGTCTGAATACATGCAGGCACTGCTGAAAGGCGTGTTTGGTACAGAGGTCACAATTGACAGCGTGCCCTTCAAGACGCGTTTGCAAAAGCAACGGGATGGACAGTTCGACATAGTTTCAGCTGGTTGGGGACCCGACTATCTTGACGCTATGACCTTCATGGACCTGTTCACAACAAGCAACGGCAACAATCACGGTGGTTACTCAAACAAAACTTTCGATGATCTCATTGCCAAGGCGCAGCAGTCTGAAAGCATGGCGGATCGAGTTCAACTGTTTAAACAGGCTGAGACTCTGCTCGTGACAACTGACTCTGCCATTGTTCCCATCATTCAACGCGGCCGAGCTTACCTGTTGGCAGAGGGGCTCAATGGAGTCCGTCGTAACCAGGTCGGACAAGATCCCGACCTACGATTTGCATCGTGGTCAGGAGCCTCTGCTAAAAAGTGATTTGGAAGCCCCGCGCATTGCGGGGCTTTTTTTTTGACGTCAGAGCCGCAAAGTCTCTCCTTTCCTAAATCTCTAACGGGAAGTCACACAAAGAGTTCGAAAGCACCTTTAAGGGAATAAGTTATTAGAAAAACTAGAATTAACTAGTTTCTAACTCACTTGACCGAGCAGGTAAGACGTGGCAAAACCCCTGTCTATTTAAGTGACCCTGCAGAGCGGCGCACTCGCTCCACAATCGTCTTGTCGTGCGCCAGTGTCAGCAGAACTGCTGTGTCGATGAGGAAATCAAAATGCGCCTGTTGCGCTTCATTATACAACGACTCTTTCTCGCGGTGATCACTCTACTCACATTGTTTACTTTGACCTTCTTCCTTATGCGCGCGGTTCCCGGAGACCCGCTGATGCGCACGAAAGAAATTCCTGAGGAAACAAGAAAAAATCTGGAAGAGCGTTACGGCTTGGACAAGCCGTTGTATCAGCAATATTTTTTGCAACTCAACCGTGTTTTCTTGCATGGGGACTTCGGTACCAGTTTTCGAACCGTGGGCCGAGAAGTGAATGACATCATTCGTGAGCAGTTTCCTGTCAGTGCAGGCATTGGAGTTGTTTCAGTTCTCATCGGGGTGACTATCGGTATAGCTCTCGGGATTGTTGCTGCACTGTATCGTAACCGGCTCATTGATCGCTTTGCCATGTTCATCTGTGTCGCAGGAATATCGCTCCCCTCATTTTTATTTGCTTTTATATTTCAATACGGGCTCGCAGTTTACCCGCTCACAAACCTCAAATTCAACCCAGACAATTGGCTGAGACCGGCTGGGTGGGGAGAGCCACGCGACTACGTGATGCCCGCAATCACACTGTCGCTGGGGATCATCGCATCAATCACACGAATGTTAAAAAGCCAGATGATCGAAGTCGGCTTTTCTGAATACGTGAAAACTGCAAAGGCAAAAGGCGTATCACTCTCGCGACTCATCGTGATGCACCAAATTCGAAACGCAATCCTTCCTATCGTTTCCATAATATTTCCAATTCTTGTGTTCACAATGTCGGGGTCGCTTATCATCGAGGGGGTCTTTGGAATTCCTGGTTTGGGCCGAGCTTATATGACCTCTATTCAAAATTCAGACTACAACGTGATCATGGGTCTCACCGTATTTTTCGGTGGCTTTCTTATCATCATGAATCTCATTACAGACATCCTCTACGGCGTGATTGATCCGCGCATTCGTGTCGGTTGACAAGGACTCACCTCAATGAAGAACACTCAATCTCCATATGAACTTACGGCTGACGAGCTCAAAGATAGCTCCTTATTCAAGCCACAGCCCGCTCGTTTTTCCTCGGCCGAGCAAATCAGCAGACCTGTCGTTGGGTACTGGAAAGATGCATTGCTCCGTTTGTCAAAAAACAAAATCGCGATGCTCTCGCTCGCGCTCATTATTGCCGTTGCAGTCACTGGTATTGTCGGCCCTTTTTTCTTCCCTACGACTGATGACGGCACCCCATATGAAAACACACAAAACCTGAATTTCATCAATCAGGCACCGACATTGGGTGAAAAAGTTTTAGTAACTGAAGACTTTCCTCCCTACTCAGACGACCTACTCAAAGAAGACTTCAACATCGATGCGCCACTGCTGACACCAGAATCCATCAAAGAACCGGTAAACTTTACTGTTCGCGGCCTCGCAACGGTCAATGGAGTGAGTCTGCAATGGGAGCCCATCGAAGGGGTGTCTGGATACCAAATTTACCGTACTGTTGCCTCGGGCACCCCCATCACTCTTGAAGAAGTCTCAAATGAACCACGACTACGTGGCCTTCAAATCGGAACTGTCAGCGACGCCGCGCAGTACACATTCACAGACGGCTCAGGTCTGAATCCTGCGGAAGAGTATATTTACTCAATCGTTGCATTTGTCTCCAACCCTGAGACACAAGAAGAAAGCATTTCCCCTTTCGCAGCCGCCATTAGGGTGCCCCTTGTCCAGACAATCTCTTTATCTGACGCACAGTCCATAAGCTCTGACGCTCAGGTTGGAGACACCGTTAGGAGCCGTGCTCATATTTTTGGAACCGATGCTCTCGGCCGAGATATTTTGTCGCGAATGGTCTCTGGTACCCGTATCGACTTCTTCTTAGCCCTTCTCGTGCCAACTGTTTCCCTCCTTCTTGGCCTCTGTTACGGGGCAATTTCCGGACTCTTGGGCGGGAAAGTTGACCTAATTCTCATGCGGATCGTAGAAATTCTCGACACTCTCCCTGAACTCTTACTCCTCATTCTAATTCAGGTAGCGCTCGGAAAAGGTGTTTCGAGTCTTGTGATAGCCCTATGTGCGTTTTCATGGACTGGTTATGCGCGAGTTCTACGTGGTGAAGTGCTCAGACTTCGCGAAATTGAATTTGTTCATGCCAGCCGCCTACTTGGTGCGCCACTCATGTCCATTGTCTTCCGACACGTTGCACCCAACTTATTGGGAATTATTATTGTGATGTGGTCTGCGCAAATTCCGCGAATCATCACTGCCGAAGCATTTCTCTCATTATTTGGGCTTGGAGTTGAAGCTCCTATGGCCACATGGGGGACGGTGCTACAAGATGCAGCGGCGCACTTTCAACAGTATCCAGCTCAATTTTTCCTCCCTGCTGCAGTTCTCGCCGCCACGCTACTTGCTTTCTACACTTTGGGCGATGCGCTGCGTGATGCGTTCGATCCCAAGTTAAGAGGAAGAGACTAAAACTCTCCCCTAAAAGCACCGGTCGCGCTAAAAGGAAATCAATTATGGAACCAACATCACAGACAAGTTCGAAAAACACTGCACACACGAATGTGGTGCTCGATGTAAAAAACCTATCCGTCAATTTTAAAGTCTATGGCGGCGAGGTGTATGCCGTGAGAGACGTCTCCTTTGACGTCAGAGCAGGTGAATGCCTCTGCATTGTCGGTGAATCAGGTTCTGGAAAATCAGTGACGGTGCAGTCGCTTATGGGTTTATCGAGCGGAACGATCACCAGCGGAAAGGCAATTCTGCACGGAAACAATCTTCTCACAATGACTCACAATCAGAGGAGAAAACTTCTCGGCAAAGACATAGCGATGATCTTCCAAGATCCACTCGCCAGCCTGAACCCAACTATGTCCATCGGAAATCAAATTGATGAGGCACTTCTTCTGCACACAAATCTCAGCAAGGCAGAAAGAAAAAAACGAGTCATTGAATTGCTTGAGTTGGTTCGAATTCCAGAACCAAAGCGCCGAATTGATCAGTATCCGCATGAACTTTCAGGTGGAATGCGTCAGCGTGTTATGATTGCAATGGCACTCTCTTGCAATCCAAAAGTCCTGATCGCAGATGAGCCGACAACTGCACTCGATGTTACGATTCAAGCTCAAATTCTTGCACTCATTCAAGAACTGACCAGCCGCTTCAACATGGCAACCATCCTCATTACTCACGATCTCGGTGTTGTGGCTCAAATGGCCGACCGCGTTGCAGTCATGTACGCAGGAAAGATTGTTGAGGAAGGAACCGTTGACGACGTCTTTTACCGCTCGAAGCACCCATATACTGTCGGTTTAAAAAGGGCGATGCCTAAAGACACAGGAAGTGTGAACGAGCCATTAATGCCAATCCCGGGAACCCCTCCCGACCTATTCGCACCGCCTGCGGGTTGCGCGTTTGCTGCGAGATGCCCTTCAGCTTTAAGTATATGTCATCACAAACAGCCCCCCGAAAGCCGCAAAGGCAACACTCGTGCATCGTGCTGGCTGCACCATGAAATGGCTGCGGACTACAGACAAGAAGCCGGCGTTGTTGGCTTTGAAATGAACGCACAGGAAGGACGATAACCGTGAGTCAGGGACAACCTATCGTTGAGATCAAAAACCTCTGCAAATTCTTTGACCTAGGTCATGGTGCAAAACTTCACGCCGTCGACGACGTCAGTCTCACCATTTATAAGGGAGAAACGCTCGGTCTGGTTGGAGAATCGGGGTGTGGAAAATCGACGCTTGGCCGAGTTTTGGTCCGGATGTACGATCAAACTGCTGGAACATACTCCTTCGATGGCAAGCAAGTTCCTGCAAAACTGAGCTTTGCACAACGAAAAAGCTTTTCTCGGCAAGCGCAAATGATTTTTCAGGATCCTTATCAGTCCCTCAACCCGCGCATGACCGTAGGTGACATTATTTCAGAGGGGCCGAGCATTCATGGCGAATGGCAAGGAAGCGAGCGCAAGAGCGAAATTATGAAATGGCTCAATCGCGTCGGACTCGTTCCTGAGCATGCGATGCGCTTCCCTCATGAGTTCTCAGGCGGTCAAAGGCAACGCATTGGCATCGCGCGCTCATTGGCTCTCAACCCACGGTTCGTCGTTTGTGACGAACCGATCTCAGCACTCGACGTTTCAGTCCAAGCTCAAGTCGTCACTCTTCTGCAAGATTTGCAGCGCGAACTTGGCCTGACATATCTTTTCATTGCGCACAGCTTAAGCATGGTGCGATACATATCAACCCGTATGGCAGTCATGTACCTTGGCAAAGTTGTTGAGCTTGGGCCGAGCGAAGAACTCTACCGCAATCCCCTGCATCCCTACTCAGAAGCACTGATTTCCGCCAATCCATTCCCTGATCCCCGAAAAGAACGTGAGCGTGAGCACAAACTGTTGGGTGGAGAGATCACAAGCCCGGTCAACCCGAAGCCGGGCTGCCGTTTCGCAAACCGATGCCCAATTGCGACCGACAAGTGCCGCTCAGAGAATCCAATTCTCAAAGAGTCACAACCCGGCAGATTTGTGGCCTGCCATTATCGCTGATGGCTCAACCATGCCGCCCAAATGCAGTTGCGTGCAGGTAAACTGAACCTGCGTCTGACTGCAAAGGAGACTGCGGTATGAACAACTTTCGTGCAGCTGCTCAAGGTACAAACAAAAATGTAAGGCACCGACTCAATGCGCAAGCATCACGAAGTCTGCTCGCATGTGCGGCGTTGCTGAGCACAGGGCTCATTGGGTGTGGCCTCACCGATGTTTACAAAGACAAACAAAAACGATGTAAACTCAATTGCGCCACCGAAGACAGCGATTCTCAAAAAAGCGCAGAGCCTTTTAATTTTGACCTAGAATATTGGAATAAAACCACTCCTCGCTCAAAACTTGATCCGGGCACTGAAGTAGCGGCGTTGCTCCGCAGCAATCCATTCAAACTTTTGTCGAATGCACTGAAAACTGCGGCTGAAGACACAGTTGATGCAAAAAAAACAACATCGGCTGATGCATCCACACCGCAATCCGAATGTCTTGAAGAAGTGTTTGGAACTGCGTTCAGTCAGTCAGGGAACACAAGCTCCATTAAAATAGACTACGGACGATGTGTTGACCTCAAGGCACTGCAAGACCGTCTCAACTCAAACAGAAATGTGAGCAAAGACGGAACTCTTAAGGTGATTGAAATGGGCTCTGCTCT
>JBEAPS010000211.1:0-2615 GCA_041164285.1 Pseudomonadota bacterium | reverse complement strand
CTTTCGGCTGCACTTTATTTCGTTGTTTTTTCCCCTTTTTCAAACTTTCTGTCTTGGAATTACTTGCAGCAACAGCGCTGCGAATCTGCTCTATCGTTGGATTTGGAGCAACTTCCAAAGGTTTAATTGACGGCTCACTTACAACCGTAAAACGATAATCGGACGAACTCTGTTTTTTATAAAACATGTATGCCATCAGGCCTGAAAGTGTCAGTAGGAAGGAGATTGCAAAAACTTTCAGTTGAAAAGGATCTGAAAAAGTTTGTGAAATTGAGCGAGACAAAATGGTCCACAAATTCTTTTTTCGCTTTGGCTGTCGAGGGGCTGTTGGATTAACCCGTCGCACTTTTGCACGCGTCTGCTGTTTTTTTGATGCCAGACTGACGACTCCTTCGCTGGCAACTTTTGGCATTTGGTTTTTAGCGACCAAATTGCGAGGGAGAGCAACTGCTAATTCATTCGAATCAACATTGGTCGTTGTGTCGCCATCATGAGCTACGGTCTCAAATCGATTTGAACTCGGCGAATGTCGAACACCTTCCCCATCGGATTCACTCTCAATCAGGTCACGAGCATTTTCATCGCTGTTACGCTGTGAATCATGTTGATACAAGGAACCAGCTCGATCCAATTCTGATGCCTCATTGCTTTCGTAATCCTCATGTCTGGATGACTTCGCTTGAATTAGTTTCTCGTTTCCAGATCTGGAGAACAATTTCAGATCCGAAAGCTTCGCGCCCAAAAAAGACTTCAAAGAATCTTTGAGTGAAAATTCGAGTTGTCTACTTCTGCTCGACTCATTTAAGTCTTCAGAAAACTCAGCTCTGCGAGAAGTTGTTTCATTTTGCTCGTAACCTGAAACTTTGCTCACATCGGATGGCGTGAGTACTTCTGACGAATTGTCGGTTTCATGGCTGATGGACTCACTGAGCTTTGTCGATGGCCGTGCCGTTGAAAGACTCCCCAGCGGTGCAGCAATCTGGGTGGCATCGAGTAGAATACTGTCCTTTGTGCTAAACTGAGAAGGTTGTGATGAAGTCCAAACTCTGAGCATCCAAATCACTGGTCGGTAAAATGAGTCGTCCTCACCACGAATCCATGATTGCAACGAGTATTCGCCTGCCGTAATACGACGGCAGATTTCATTTTCATTCAATGGCCCATGACGGCGTTGACCGTCCCAGACGAACCACATTGACACTCAAGCTCCTTTGAACCTCGGCTCAATGCAGTCATCGGAAAATCTCAAAACTATTTCAAAAACCTGTCATTCATCCGACGGCGGGCAAGGGTCTAAGTGCTGCACTCAGAACACCAGACGCATTTTCTTCATTTTTTCCTAAAATTCTTAACTCATTTAAACGATCACTCATGGTTAAATCAATATAACCCATCCAGGCATCAGGAATGTTGTTCCTATGGAGGCCGTAGCGCAATGCAAAAAGTGCAGTGCCACTGAACCTAGGACGTTCTGGCATCCGGGGAAGCCGGAGACCAAGCTCCTCAATGGTACGAGAACCTTTTTTAAGATTGCAATGCTTGCAGGCAGTCACAATATTTTCCCAAGTTGTCTTTCCACCGCGCGACAAAGGGATTAGGTGATCCATCGTCAGATTCAAAATTGAGCCGGTCCAATTGCAGTATTGGCAGCGATAACCATCTCGCAAATAAATATTCTGTCTGGAAAAGCGCGGTCCACCAGACCGACGATTACGAGGTGCCGCATTGTGGAGACGAATGATCCAGGGGACAAGATGAGAACTGGAGACACTGCGAATCACTCTTGCCGATTCAACAACAGACGATGCTCGCTCTGTGAAGAGTAGGACAAAACCTGTGTGAATACTCACTATTTTCACAGGTTCGTAACGTGAATCTAGTACTAGGACTCTCCGCTCAAAATTTGGCATGATCCCGCCTTTCTCTTCTGAAATCGGCATATCTCAAGAAAAGTTAAGTAGAAGCCCATAAAAAAAGCCCACAACTTCAAAAACCAGTCTTCTTTATATTAATTTGGCCAATTGGCCGAAGTCAACACAACTCAAAGAACTGCAACAATCCAAAGCGCCACCCCGAGCAGCGCTACGAGCGCAAGCCCCAAGATCACCGCCACCGGACGGAAAAGTTTTTGATGTCGGGTTTGGGCGGTTTTATAAGTTTTCCAGAGCGCTTGCGTAGAGTCAGCTTCGCGCCCATCAGGAGTGGTCGGGTCGAGATGAGTTTGTTCATCCTGTTGGTTCATGATTGCCCTCCTGCACAGTTTTTTTCTGAGCCTCACCAGCGTAAATCCAATCCCAATCCGGAGCATAACCCAAAGTCAATTGATTTTCAGAAAACTGACATTTTAGCCGCTCCATCGCGTCAACGAAATCAGGCCAGCTTTGGGTTCTCAATAATGAGACGCTGTGATGAGCATCCAGTCCAATGCCACTGCGCAAATAGTTCCAGAGCATTTTACCTCGGGCAACGCTGACTCGCCCTAGCGGCCAGAGTCTTGTGGTCATAGATTCGCTTGGCTTCCTGTCAAAAATGACTGAAGCAGAACGCTCGCTTTGATCACGCAAAATTTCAACATCTTGTCCCAAACGGGACGAGTAGAAGCCCGATCGAATGAG
>JBEAPS010000210.1:0-3806 GCA_041164285.1 Pseudomonadota bacterium | reverse complement strand
CCACCTAGCTTCAACTCCATCTCTTTTGAAGTAAAAGGCGAGCCTCGCAGAACTCCAACAAAGATGACCTACTTACTCGATTTCCTTTAACCGTCCGCTTCATTCAATATTGTAGAGAGCTGAGACTCTCGCAAATTGCAGCGAATAAGTTGGAAGCTTCACTCCAGTGAGTCGCAACACTGGAACCGTGAATCCCAGATAGTCCACTGCAATGGAGTAGTTCGAAGCTGACCAAAGCTGGCCAATTCCAAAGTCTACGCCCATGGAGTCATTACGAATCTCTAGAGATTTTGAAGCTTTATCTTCACCTTTTGTGAGAACAGACAACGGCTCTTGTGTGGTTTTTCTCTCTAGCTTTGAATAACTGAAACCAACTTTGGTCCATGTAGTGTCAGAGATCTCCCACGCCCCCCAGAGCGCGGCTCCGCGGGTTTTGAATGAACCGAAGAGTTTTTCGGAGTTTCCGAACGAAATGTCGATTCCAAAGCGCAAATCATCATCTACAAACAGTGACCCAGTGAAACCAACTGTCGGTACAGTTTGCTGTAACAAAGCCAAATAGCCACCGACATAGCCTTCTGTCTCGAATCGCTGATCAATATCCTGCGATACATTACCCTCATCATCCTCATCGGATTGAAGAGTCTCTTGCGAAGACTGGGGAGCCGCTGCCTGCTCATCTGAGGGAGCCTCTGTCTGCGCTTCTGAGGGAGCCTCTGTCTGCGCTTCTGAGGGAACCTCTGCCTGCACTTCTGAGGGAGCATCTGCCTGCGCAGAGCGAGTCGTTGATGCCGCGCCCGTTGATGAGACCCATCCACAAGCAAGTGCCGTTACCATAAGATTTTCAATTCTATTTACCATTTCAGCCTCTTATAGCTTCTTCATTACAAACAAGCAGAACATTAAGTTTGACGTGACTGTGAATCTACTCTAGCACGAAAAAAAACTCTTACATGGAGACACACAGCCCATGTTTCTGACACGAATCCGATTGATTGCTTCTCTCCTGAGTGCCTTGATTATGGGACTTTCGATTTCTCAAAGTGAAGCCGCCTGGAAACAGCCTAACTATCAAGGAGAGGCTATTGAAGTTATAGATATCCATAGTCACATTGGTGATACTAAATCCATGGGGCCTCTCGGCAAGGAGTTCCTCTACAGCACTTTGCCGCGCTGGATGCCAAAGCGCCTGAAGGATTGGAGTCTCGAGGCCATGGCTAACCTCGTTCTCAAACCCTACACTGCTATATTTGGTGTCAAACAAGAGTGTCTCAATGCAGGCCTGAGCATGTGCGGTCTAATGGCCGTATACGCACCTCTTACATGGGGAACTGTGACAAACGAAGAAATCATAAGCGTTCTTCGTGATTCAAGAAACCGGGGTCCCCAAGGTGAACTTTGGTACTTTTTTGGTCTTGCAAGTGTCAATGTCCACCGATTCCCAGAGCACGCTTCAGAGGAACTTGCGCAGCTGAGGCATTCACTTGCGCAGCCAATGATGAAGGGAATTAAATTAGCTTTTGTGCACAACGAACTGCCGATGGATGATGTGAGTTACGACGGTATTTATGAAGTAGCTGCAGAATTCGGCGTGCCTGTGTACCACCACATTGGAAGCTCACCACTCAGAAAAATGAAAGACTTCAAAACCGACGACGAGCGAAAAAAATACCTTCGTAGCAGTGACCCATCAGCACTTGAATGGGCAATCGCACGACATCCGGATGTTCCCTTTATATTGGGTCATATGGGTTTCGACTTCAATCGTGAGGGATTCGACTTCACTGACGACGTCTACCACCTTGCGCAAAAGTATCCTAACGTCTATCTGGAGATCAGCGCTTTTGGTCTAGCCAACTACGACCCCAACGGCACTTTCATGGATGCTGCACTGGGACGCTTGCGCGACCTCAATTTACTGGAACGCACTCTCTATGGTTCCGATGCCTCTGGCCAACCAGGAGCCGTGAAGACATATGTTCAGTTGACCCTCGCCAGCATGGAGCGGGTTGGATTGACTCAAGGCCAAGTGCGATCCGTCATGTCACTCAACACGAGGCGCATCTTTAAAATGGATTGACGCTATCCAACCTAGGCTCTACGCATCTCTCTTGGGCTCAATGTTTTTTGCATCGGTGGGTGCATTCGCCATTGTCTCTTCCTTAGCTGCGGCATTTGCGGCTGCAACTGCTGCAGCCGCGCTCTGTTGTTCAAGCAGCTCGGCAATCATGTGATACAATGAACCGCGCTGAGTTGCTCGCGCAACCACAAAACTCACCAGAGAAACGCACATAATTGGAAGAACACTGTCATGCTTGTCGGTCATCTCAGTGACGATAATGATTGATGTCAGAGGTGCCTGAGTGACACCAGTAAGAAATGCAGCCATACCCAAAATACCACAAAAAACAACATTGCTTCCAAAGTCCAAACCAGCAACCATGTTGCCAATACCCGCACCAATACTCAGCGATGGCGCGAAAATGCCTCCCGCAATTCCGCTAACGAAGGACAACAGCGTCGAGATAAACTTTCCAACAACATCAACGGCACTCAATTCACCTTGGAGTTGCAAAGCACTCAGTGCAAGCTCGCGACCAGGGCCCATGCTCTGCCCGTGAGTCAAAAACACCATCGCCAGCACGGCCAAAGAAATTGAAATTGGAACCAGATATCTTCTCTGGCGCTCCGTTTTGGACGCAATAATTTTCCGCAAATGAATGGTCAGTCTGCAAAAAAGTGAAGAGAGAAGTCCGCATGAGATTCCAATAAGCACGCATGCAAGTATTTGAGTGCTGATCGGAGTGCGCTGAGTCATATGCTGTCCAAAATAGACATAGTTTCCCATGAGAGCCTGAGTCGTCCCGCCGGCAACAATGATTGCCAGCAAAACGGCATTTTTTACGTCCCGAAAGTTCTGAGGGGCAAGCTCCTCGAGCGCAAAGGTGACGCCCGCAAGAGGGGCATTGAAAGCTGCCGCAATTCCAGAAGATGCTCCAGCAACAAGCATACTTCGCAATTCGAGCTTTCCTGTCCAGCGACGAAACGGATAACAAATTGCTTGAAAGGCACCCGCAGCAATCTGAGCTGAGGGGCCTTCCCGACCAATAGATGCTCCACCCATCAATGCAAGAACCGCGGAAGATAGTTTCACAACAGCCGTTCGAATACCATTGATTGCCATTATTGACCGGCTACTCCTGTCACCTCGATTGATTCGCTCGAGCGCATACATGACCTGCGGAATTCCACTCCCGCCAGCGTACTTTGCATAACGAAAGACAAGATGTGCCGATGCGAGAAAAAAGAGAGGCGCTAAGACAGCGAAAATAACTGGGTAGCTGCGATAAAAGCTCAGAGCCAAGTGTTCCGCCCAGCCAAACACACGGCTCACAAGGTATGCGCACAGCCCGCTTCCAATACCGGCAACCACATAGATAACCGCAATTACGTTTGCAGATGAAATGGATTTAACTTTTTTGCCGATACGTAAGGTTTTCATGAGATTTTTTAGTGAGACTTTTTATGAAGCAAAAAGAAGACTGGTGGACGGTATCGGGATCGAACCGACGACCTCAGCAATGCCATTGCTGCGCTCTCCCAACTGAGCTAACCGCCCGAGCACCTTAAGAGGATCTAACCCGCCGACAATACGTTTGCAAGAGAGGGACATTAGTTTTTTATTCCGAAGAATTCATGCTAATACGGATCAACTTTGGGAGTACGAAATTCATGGCCTCGCCTTTTTCCAACAGCCTTTTCCATCAGCTTCTCTCTGGTCAGGGCAGGAAGCAAATAGACCCCAT
>JBEAPS010000209.1:0-9403 GCA_041164285.1 Pseudomonadota bacterium | reverse complement strand
TTGAGATTATTTAGGTTGTTGGTGTTGTTTCCTGAATTCGAATTTCCGCCGTTCAGGTTATTGAGGTTATTCAAATTATTATAATTTGAATTTGAGTTTTCGTTCGATGTATTATTTCCACCATTCGCCGAATTGTTGCCATCAGCATTGCTATCACTATTTTCTGAGTTTGAATTATTCGAAAAATTGCCAGAATTGTTTGCGGCATTTAAATTATTCAGATTGTTATTTGTGGCACTCGAATTTTTTGTACCAGCATTCTGAAAGGAATTCTGTCCATCGGAAGCTTGGTTTTCGCTTCCAACGTCGTTGAAGTTGTTGCCAGCATTTTCAGAACTACTTGCAACGTTTTCTCCATTTGAACTGTTACTATTGGATGCATTATTGTTAAAGTTGTTGGAATTATTGTTAGAGTTATTTGTGAAGTTACCGTCGACTGGAAGGTCTGCTCGCGCAGATCCGCGTCCAGTTGTCATAGGAAGAATTCTTGGCGTGATAAGAACCATCAGCTCAGACCTAAAGCTTTGCTCTTCGTTTGTCCGAAAAAGTGCACCAATAAGAGGAAGGCGCCCTAAAAAGGGAACTCGACCTTGACCTTTAAATTTTTGAGTCTGGTACAAGCCACCAATAACTGCGGTCTCTCCATTAGAAACAATCAACTTTGTGTTCGCCTGGCGCTTGATTGAACCCTGTACTGGGTCTGTAGGTGCATTTGTTGGCGTCTGCCTCTGAACCTGAATATCAAGTTCCAGAGTGTTATCAGATGTTACTTGAGGAGCAACGACAAGCTCGAGTGTTGCTATCGTATTTCGGCCTTCAGGTTGGCCTGTTGCACCAAGCACAGAGTGCGAAAGTGAAATGTCTTCTTTAATAGTTGCCTTTTCTTGATCCTGAACAACCACACGAGGGGATGCAATGACATTTGCAAGTGCCTCAGTCTCGTATGCACGCAACACCGCATCGATGTTAATTAAGTTGTTAATAGATCCGACACTGAAAGCCATCGTTCCTAGCTGTGTCGCCCCCTTGCCTGCAAGGGGATTGGGAGCGCTTGTGCCGAGAGCGCCTGCACCTCCAACACTTCCTGAAAGCGAGTTTGGAAAAAGCAATCCATTTGCAAGGCCTCGGTTCCCCTCAAAGCCAAATCTTGTTCCCCAAGTTACACTCAAGGTTTTTGAAAGTTCGCTGCTGGCTTCGACTATCCTAGCTTCAATGAGAACTTGCTGTTTTCGTCTATCAAGACTGTCTAGAATTGCTTTCGACTCGACAAGGGCGTCGGAAATTCCTTCGATGATTACTTTATTCGTTCGCTTATCTGCAATAACCGAAAATCTAGGGTCTACTGAATATGCCTTCAGCATTGTGGTTAAAATCGGCACAAGGTCGACTGCCTTTGCATAATTAACCTGCCAGACGAGACGCTTCGTAGGTTGATTTTTCCATTCCGATTCTTTTTCTTTCAGCCTTTCTTCACGAAGTGATGAAAGATTGGCAATTGTATCAACCTTCAGAATTCCATTTTCGAAGATAGAGCCAAACTTATACGTGTCGAGTATTGCTTTAAGTGCCTGCTCGTATGTGACATTGTTAAGACGAATTGATACAGGACTTCCCTTTTCCACGTCTGCGGATAGCGTGATGTTAAGGTTGGCCGCGTCGGCAAGAGTTCTGATGACTTCGATAAGCGGAGCATTTCGATATTCCAATGCAATGAGTTCAGCGGCTGGAGAAGATTCGGCCGAGTTTTCATATACCCCTTGATCATTCGAAGAGTTGGAGACATTTCCGGCGGCACTCGTCTCGGAATTTAAAGGAAAGTCATAGTTGTTATTTGATTGGGCGGCACCGCCTCCGTTTGCCGGAGCAGCGCCGAAGCTGTTTGCCGGAGCAGCGCCGAAGTTGCTTGCAGGAGCGGCGCCGAAGTTGTTTGCCGGAGCAGCGCCGAAGTTGTTTGCAGGAGCAGCGCCGAAGTTGTTTGCCGGAGCAGCGCCGAAGTTGTTTGCCGGAGCAGCGCCGAAGTTGTTTGCAGGAGCAGCGCCGAAGTTGTTTGCAGGAGCAGCGCCGAAGTTGTTTGCAGGAGCTGGAGCATTCAAGTTGTTGAGGCCACCGTTGTTGCCAAAATTGTTTGAACCCTGGCTATTTGCTGAGAAATTATTCGAAAAGTTGTCGTTGAAGCTCAAATTATTCGTTTGAGCATAGAGTGCAGAATTATTTGCAATCATCAACAAAGAAAGAGGAAAAGCCATCAAGCCTCTGGAGCGCGAGATTTTAACTCTCATTGTCCTTTCTCCGCTTCTTTAATTGAATTATTGAATTTTGACAGCGATATTACAATATCATTAAATTGCACAACTTGACCAGGAATTGAATCTGCGGAGGGTTCCCTGGTAAGAACTTGGTCACGCGCAATTGATATCACGCGTCCCCCATGCCGACCTATTCTGTCGCCAACTCGTGCGATGACCCCTTCCTTAGGTTCCGGTGTCATGAGTAAAGCCGTTGGCTCTCTTCCAAATAGTGTTCCGACTAATTCAAACTCTGTAATTTCGTGTTGCTGTAATCGCGTTGTGCCGGAAAGTGTTGGCCGTATGAGAGAGAGGGGTGCGAAGGGATCGGTTTTTCCCTCGGGGCGGTAGGTATATCCATGGAGCAGGACAACACCCGCAGCAATAGAAGTCAAACATATAAGATTCTTTGTTCGGTGACGCACACTACACATAGTCTTATGTTGCTCCAGAATTATTTTGCAGAAAAAGTTTTATTAATTAATCCATTGAGATCAATAGCCCCTTTTGCAGCGTTCTCCGTTTTGTTCGTTGTCTCACTGTCTTCAGTCACTGCAACCGGACCTTCAACTTTATTTGCGGCATATTTTTGAAAATAAGCGACAAAGTTTCCCGTAAATTCCAGTTTTGGGCGTTGAACGAGCTTAAGTTCCTTTTCCTGATTTTTGATCTCAAAGTCACCCATTCTTATCACTCGCGGAATAGTCATCGCCATATCTAAGAACGAGACAATTGATGTGAACGTTCCAGACATTTTTAGCGATATGTCGCTAGAATTTGTTTCATCAGTTGCCGTTGAAGTGGCCGCGTTGTTTGGCTGACTAACTGGTCGTATTTCTTTTCTTTCATTCGCAGGTACAAATTCTTGTATTTCAGTGCCTGTCAAACGCGATATAGATGCAAATTCATTGAGTATTTTTTCAATGGATGGCTCTGATGGTAGTTGTTCGAGAATTTTTTTAAATTCCCGGTTTGATTTGGCTAGTTCTTCTTCAAGAGAAATTGGTGTAACGATTTTTACAGAAATCGATTTTAATTGCTCTTCAAGATTGGTGAGCTTCTCTTGTTTTTCGCTCAGAGTGATTTGTCTTGGTTCAATAGTTTCAGTGTAAAGATAGAATGCAGCCAATGCGCAAATGGTCATCCCAACCAATAATTTCACAATTGGAGGTAGTTGTTGATAGTCTTCAGCAAAACCAGCCATGATTCATCCATTCTTCAATTGAATTATGATTTCAAATCTCTGAAGTGTGACTCCATCGACGAGTGCGCTTTTTAAAGATTTTAAGTCAACTACTTCGAACGACTTGATTTGGTTTTTCTCTTTATTTTCATTGCTTTCGTTTTCAAGGGCGGAGAACGTCTGTAATTGCTTCGGAATGAAGTCACGGAGATCTTCAATGTCAGAGACATCAACTTGTCCTGTGTCTTTGAGACGTTTCATGTAGTCCGCTATGACGGCATGGTCGAGCGCAAACCCGCTTAGCTCAAGCTGCTTAGTTGAATTCGAAAACTTGATCCTGTCAAACCACATGCGCTCCGGATGTTTTATCTGAAGGTGGTCAAGAATAATGACAGACGACTTGCGACCTTGTCCGAGTTGCTTAAGTTGCTCTCCGCGTGATTTAGCGATTTCTACTTTTTCATTGATTTCTGCCGACTTGGCAATTTCTTTCTTAAGTTCTTCGCGAATGCTATTTTGCTGCTCTATTTTAGAATCAATAATCGCAATTTTTTCGTCAATGTCGACAGAGTATTTTTCTACTCCCAGGTAAATAACCGCGCAAAGTGCGGCGACAATTAAAAAATCTCTCGCAAGCGAATTATTGACGGAATCTGCTGCAGTCTCTTGAGCTAAGTTTATTCGAATCATAGGCGATCACCCGCCTTTCTTAGGGCAAGGCCCGCTGCAACTGCGAATTGGTGCGCGTACCGAGAAGTCACGTTGGGATCAATCTTTGGGTTCAGCTTCATGTTTTGAAACGGGTGTGCATAGACGGTATCAGCATTGAGCATTTTGCTGATACTTTCGCTAAGGCCGGGGGCAACCGAACCGCCTCCGGATAAAACTATAGAGTCAATGTTTTTGAGCTCTATTTGAGTTTCGTAACCGGAGTAAAAGTCCATTGTTTTTTTAATCTCGTCACATAGTTCCTCCACATGCTGTTTACATACAAGTATGAGTTCTTGGTGACTTGCTGCATAGTCGGGGTCCGATAAACTCCATTTAAGTGTTTCTGCTTCTTCATGGCTGATGTTTATTTGACGTGCAATAAGGTCCGTGAAATGCGATCCACCTACAGGCAGACTTCTGATTATACTGCTTTGTCCCGCAATAGTAAGATGAATTTTTGTAGATTCTTTTCCTACGTCCACGCAAAGATTTGTTGATGACTGACTTCCACTCGATTGTTCGAATGAGTTTGAAATAGCAAAGGCATCACAGTCTACAACGCTTGGAAGCACACCGACGAGTTTGAGCATTTTGGTGAACTCTTCAACGACCGCTTTCCTTGCTGCAACCAGAAGAATTGCGATTTGTCCTTCGTTGTTCGGTTCGCCAATGGTCTCATAGTCTATTTGCCACTGCTCTAGGTCGCTATCGACGTGTTGCTGCGCCTCTAAAATGATCTGCTTGGGTAGTTCTGCGATTCCCTGAAATGGAACACTGATTTTTTTAAAAACAACGTTGATTCCGCGGAGTCCTATGCTTGCACTGGTGCCTTTGTATCTCACGTTGGTTTGTTCAAGTGCGGATTTAACAGCGACAGTGATAGCTTTTGTATCGTTGATTGTGCCGTCAACAATGGCACCAGGAGGAGTTTCTTCCCAGCCTAAGCCCAATAACTTCAGACCTTTTGAGGAGTGCTCGACTGCAGTGACTTTCACTGCAGTCGCTCCTACGTCAATTCCGATCTGAATATTTTTAGTCCCACGTAGGAAACTAAAAAGTGTGTTGCTCATCTTGCAGTGGTCCTCTTTTGCACAAGGCTCATCTGCTATGATGAAAGAAATGCAGGCAAACACTGATGCAAAAGAGTTCACTGTCGTGCGTATTTATGACAGTGTGCTGCAGAATTGACTCAGTGGACGGGGTTTTGAGACGGCAAAATTTTCGTTTTGAGGTCTGGCCGGAAAATTTTTGCCCATCCCGTAATGTATGCTCGCTCGTGTTGCTTCACACTTTGGTCGAACCATATGGTTTCCACGAGGTCTTCTTCCAGAAGAATCAAGAGGTCATCAAATGAACGGCAGTGAATAGTTCTTGTTTCGTCTTCTTTGAGGCTTTCAATTATTTTTTCTTGGGAATAAAGCACTCGAATGTTTTGTTTTCCTGTATTGACCTCTGTGGTCTCAACGTGGCTTCTGTCGTAAGTTGTCGTATCGAGTCCGCAACGATTGTTTGCTTTTGATGATTCCAACTTTCTCGAACTGTCGTCGCCCATTGGGCAGCTCCTATATAGGCACCAGGTCTGCAACAAAAAACTATTTTGCTGCAGTGTGTGGCGCTCGATTCGGAGCATGCCCAAAACTGGCCGCGAAGTCAATTATTGGCCGGTGGAACCAAACCCACCAGTACCTCGGACTTTGCTGTCCACTTGAATACTATGTGGGCGCACGGCCAAAGCGAACACGCCTTGGGAAACTTTGTCGCCCTTGCGCACTACAAAGTCTTCGCGACCGTGATTCATAAGGCAAGTCATGATTTTGCCTTCGTAATCAGCGTCAATCGTCCCAGGTGCGTTGAGCACTGTCAGGCCTCTCTTTGCCGCAAGGCCACTTCTGGGTCTGATCTGAAGTTCCGCGACAACGTCGAAACCAGCGCGACCTACGCGAATGCGAAGAGCGGGTGGGGTCTCTTGGGGCTTGAGCCGAAGGCCAGTGTCAATCAGCCTCCATTCCCCAGCTGGAATTGTGACGTCGTCGGCAGCTTTGAGGTCGAAGCCGGCCGAAAGTGCGGTTGCATAGTGAACGGTGGATGCGGCATCAAATTCTGGGCGTGAGTTTTCCAAGCTAAGGATTGGTAGATTTCCGCTGAGCTCCAGTGGAAAGCGGCGGAGAGCTTGGGTAATTTTATCGGAAGCTTTCGGGATGATTTTCTTGCGCAACCCGAGGACTTTAGCTGCGAGTCGATTCTGCGTTTTCATAAATGTGCACCTCCGCTCGAACGAAAACACTTTTCGCATGACCCGTCAAAGCTTGACCGACACCAGTCTTCCAGCTTAAGGAAGAGCATCGTGAAGGTCAGTAGCTCCAACGGTAGAGCAGTTGATTCCAAATCAACGGGTTGTGGGTTCGAATCCCTCCTGGCCTGCCACACTCTTCATAATTTTCCGACTTAACACTGAAATGGGCTGTTAAAAAACCTGAGGGAATTGCCCTCAATCGCATCCATTTGTTCCGCATAAAGATTGTAAAAATGACAGGCACAAAAAGAAAAACCCTGACTAATTAGGTCAGGGTTTTTGAGTGGCGGGAGCGACGGGACTTGAACCCGCGACCTCCGGCGTGACAGGCCAGCGTTGTAACCAACTCTACTACGCCCCCGCGAACGTCAGGTGTGTAACAAAGCCGGATGAAAGGTGCAAGCGAATTACGGAAAAAAAATAATGCCGAAAACTTAAATGGTTCCGCAATTTTTTAGGGTCAATACCAATGCGATGATTAAAAGAACGGCTTGAAGTGATTGAACTCCCGTCAAGCGCTTGGGAGAAGAGGATTTCACGCGTGGGTTTTTTCCACCAGCATATTTCGAATTCTTCGAGCGCGGTAGGGTAGAGTCCAATGATTTGAGCTGACGTCGAAAGGGCAGGACCTGCGCACTATGTTCGCTTTGATCACGCTCATCCCTATTTGAAGAATGATTTTTGATTTTCTCATCTGACATAGGTCGCTCACTCATCGAAAAAGGATGAAGCTGTCCTCATCATGTTCCCTTTCAGTTTCGCATTGCTTCGGAACAGAGGAACGTTAGGACAGTTTTCTTGAAAATAAGAGATGTTGAAGTCATTGCGAAACAAAAAAAGAGCATTGCCCTGCATGTCTCTGACAACCGTTGCGTCCGTTTTGTCGCGGGCGTCTTCGATCTCTGTGTCAGATACATTTGTCCAACGCGCATGTTTGAAGGGCAAAACATCGAGTGAGCACTCAACATTATACTCGTTTCGCAGACGGAACAGCAGCACATCGAACTGTAGTACACCAACTGCTGCTAGTATCGGGTCGCTTGCCGCACGTGACTCATCCACGAACATTTGCACAGTACCTTCCTGGCAAAGTTGAATGAGTCCCTTGAGTAGTTGCTTTCTTTTGAGTGCGCTGCTTGTTCTGACAACTCCAAAGTTTTCCGGTGCAAATTGAGGAATTCCTTCAAACTCAAATTTCGTCTGTTCGGTGAGAGAGTCTCCAATCGCAAATAGCCCTGGGTCGTATATCCCTACGATATCACCAGCGTAGGCTTTGTCGCTTGCAGTCCTCTCCTGAGCAAAGAACTGCTGAGGCTGTGTGAGTTTGATTTCGCGACCTAGCCGTGAGTGGTTCACCATGAGTCCGGTTTCGTAAACTCCACTCACGACTCGCAAAAAAGCAATTCTGTCTCGATGTTTCGGGTCCATATTCGCTTGAATTTTAAATATGAAGCCACTGAACTTCTCGGAATTCGGGAGAATCGCCCCAGCGCTGCTCCCTTTCGAGCTGGGGCCAGGGCACATTTTTAAGAAAGCTTCTAGGAATGCTCTGACACCGAAGTTCGTCATTGCACTACCAAAAAACACGGGTGAAATTTCACCACATGAAAACGCTTCAAGGTTAAAGTCGTTTCCAGCTGTTGTAACCATTTCTAGACCCTCGAGTGTGGTTTCGAGGTCCGATTCGGGTATCAATGTTTTGAGTTGATCTTTATCTTGTAGGTCTATCAGTTGGGCGGGAGTTTCAAGAGTGGTGTTTCTTCCCTGAAAGAAGTGGACTTTCATGTTTTCACGTTCAATGACCCCTTTAAACCGCTCGCCGCTGCTGATAGGCCAAGTCATCGGGTAAGTTTGAATGCCAAGTACACGCTCAATTTCATCCATGAGGTCGAAAGGGTCGCGCGCATCGCGGTCCATTTTGTTTACAAAAGTGAAAATTGGGATTTGGCGGATTTTGCAAACCTCGAAGAGTTTGATCGTTTGAGGCTCTACCCCCTTTGCACCGTCTATCAGCATGATTGCTGCGTCCGCGGCTGCAAGGGTTCGGTAAGTATCCTCAGAGAAATCTTGGTGCCCCGGAGTGTCGAGAAGATTGCAGACAAAATTACGGTACTCAAAATTCATGACACTTGTTGAAACCGAAATTCCTCTCTGCTTTTCGAGTTCCATCCAGTCTGATGTCGCAAACTTCTTCGATTTTTTCGCCTTTACCGAGCCCGCAAGCCGGATGGCTCCACCTAAGAGCAAGAGTTTTTCTGTGAGTGTGGTTTTACCGGCGTCAGGATGGGAAATGATGGCAAAAGTTCGTCGTCTTTGAATCTGTTCTTCCAGTTCCTTGATGTCTCCAGTCATGACGCCTCCCAAAGTGCAACCCAAGGCCTAGCACAATGAGCGAGTTCGTTTCAAGGTAAAAAAAATCCATAAAATCGGTGGTTTTTCACTGGTGCCGAGCAGTTGATGGCTCTAGTCTTTTTGACGCCCTTGTTGGTTCCCTCTGCTATTTATTCAAGTCATACTGCTTCTGTGCGGTTTTAGTTAAGATTTATGCTCTTTTGCCTCGAGCCTTAGAGGAAGCGGACACAAACTATGTCAATTTTGAATTCCAGTGATCTCTCCCGTCTTGGAACATGTCTCGGGAATCTTGCCTGTACTCTCGCGCAGGACCCCAAACATGTGCGGGCAGCTCACATCAGAAAAGCAGAGCGCTCGCTTGTTCAGCTCGAGGAATTTGCCGGTTCTGCCTTACCAACAGAGGCTATGAATTGGCTGCGAGCGCATGATGCTCATAAGGTACTCGCTCAGAGGGTTGATCAGGCAGACTCACTTTTGGCTGAGATTAAGGTTCAGCAAACTGAGCTCGATGCACTTGGTAAAACACTTAAGATTTGGAACTCCCTACAAGAAGCAGAGCGTCAGAAGTTTCTGGCGAAT
>JBEAPS010000208.1:0-4872 GCA_041164285.1 Pseudomonadota bacterium | reverse complement strand
GCATGATTGAAAAAACCCTTTTTTGTTCAGGCATATATCGCCGCTTGCTTTCATAGCACACCTTTGCACTCATGCCAATTTGACCGCACCTGACAAAATTGAACCTCAGCTCGAGGAAGCGCGGCCCGATACAACCCTCAGTTGGCCAGGACGGTCAGGTGTTCCCGTAAGTTTGGAGTGTGCAATGAAGACGGACTATCGCGGACTCTCACTTGAAATGAGTCAGGAAGATACCGGCGAAGAAGTCGTGATTACAGCCGAGTCGCAGTTTCAGCTGGTCGATGACGTGTTCATCGACCCTGTATTGGAACGCCAGATTTCTCATCTGCTTGAAGCTATTACTCGCGTGGGTGGAGAGGTTTGCAGATTGCGAACCGAGGTAGATGGATTGTTGGAACAAAACCAAGGTCTCGTGACTTCATTCGACCGGTTGAGGGAGGTGATTTCGGAAAAGGGTTATCTGAATCTAGATGACTTCGAGCTCGCATGCGATGTAATGCAAGCTGCGGCGGCCGAAAGCGAACACTCCTTTAAAAAGCTACAAAACTGACTTAAAATGAAGCATTGATGAGCTGGTCTGTGGGCTCATAGCGCAGCAGATTCAAGGCTGACTCACTACGACTGAGATAATCAAATGCGGAAGCGCACCCGAGCTTCCTCAATATCTACTTCCTTTTCAAACTGTCAAAACACTGCTCGGCAAATTTTCCTGTCCAATCCAAATCCTGCCTGAGAAACAATACTTGGAGGTCGTGAGTTTAAACGTGAAGACGGGGGTGCAGTGGAATGACGAGCTTATGGAAGAAAAACAGATGGCTTGTCGGAGTCGGAGTACTTTCGACAGCACTCGTGAACTCACAGGTCTATGGAATTGACTTTAAAGTGGAGCTGCCACCTGAGAAGGGCCTTTCGGAAAGCGAAATTGAGGGTTTCTTCGATGAGGAGTTGAGTGTGACAGCGGCGCAGGGTGACATGCCTGTGCTTGATGGCAGTTCGAATCTCAATGTAGCCATACCAAGTCCTATTCCGCCAGCGCCGCCAGCACCCGTGATTGCAAAGGCTTCTCGTAGCCCAAGTTCGCGGAATTCAGTGACAAAAAGGGTCGACGAAAATTCTTCTCAGACAACTGGTTTTCCTGAACTCAGTTGTTTGAAAGATAATGTGAGTTTCTGGAAGAGAGTTTACGATGAAGTTGATGTCAATCAAGCCCTCATTCATGATCGTGATGATTTAGATAAAGTTTATGCTTCCGTTTATTTAGGTGGTTCATATGCTCAGCAGCGTGCGACAATGAAGATGCTGCGTGAGCGTTATGGAAGAATTTTGAACTCGCTTGCAAGTAAGCTTTCGGCTCCTAAAAGTTGGAATAAAACTGAAAAGTCGATTGCGAAAATGTTCAAGCCCTCAGAACTGACTCGGACCCGTTTGACTCGGGCGGCAGATAGCATTCGAATTCAGCAAGGTTTGAAGTCTCGGTTCAACTCAGGCGTGCAACGTTCGCTCACCTACCTCCCAACAATCAAGCCTATTATTGCAAATCAGAAGTTACCCATGGACATTGCATATTTGCCCCATGTTGAAAGCAGCTTTGTTAATCACGCAAAATCGAAAGTCGGTGCCGTGGGATTGTGGCAAATTATGCCAAACACAATGAAGCGGTTGATGGGACAGCGATCAGTCAAAATGCGAACTAATCCCAAAGTTGCTACTATCGCTGCAACAAAATTGCTCAAACAAAATTACCAAGCCACAAAGTCATGGCCTTTGGCTTTGACTGCATACAATCATGGGCTTGCGGGTGTTCTAAGGGCGGTGCGATCCACGGGCAGCAATGATCTATGCAAGATTATTGCGCAGTACGACTCTCCCTCATTCCGATTTGCTTCGAGTAACTTCTACGCACAATTTCTGGCAGCACGGCAAGTAGCGTTGCAACGTTACTCAGAACTCTCTAAGAATCGTGCTGTTGGGCGCATAGTCGCTCCGTTACTTGCCAGCAGAGACAAGGGAGCCTTATGACAGGCGCATCGCCCGCTTCGTATTTGCTTAAAAGAAAAGTAGTTTTGCTCAATGCTGCTCCGGTGGAATTGTCTACTGCGGCCGTGGTGAAAGTCATTATTGAAGGTGATTCCGACACATCTGTGCAGCCTTTGCTTGAGCGTGTTCGGACCATTCATGGGGAACTCAAACCAAAGCAGTTGTATCTGTTACCGGTAGTTGACGCCGACTCGCCTCGCTGTGTTGCAGTTCTGAGTCAGGATGTTGCAAAGAAGCTTGCTTCTCATCCGGTTGGTACAGGTCATAGGGCGACTTCCTGGGGAGCGCAGTTGTCGACAATGTTTCTAGCATCCCCCAGCTTGTCCGAATTTTCATCAGTGGTCGTAGAGTTGAGTTCAACACTGCAAGCAAAGCTGGGCGGTATTGAAAGCTACTTTGTCATCGGAATGCTGGAACGTTCCGCAAGTCTTAAGATTAGTGAATCTGCTGCTTTCGAAACCATCGATCGCAAACCGCTTAAGATTTGGCTTCCTCATATCGAAAGTGATGCTCGCTCTCAAGGAGAGAAGATTGCAAGCGCGATGCTCCTGACGAGAAGTCTTGTCAACATGCCTGCAAATTTATTGAACCCTGAAAGTTTTGAAGTTTTTGCGCGTGAACTTGTTCGTCGTGAATGCGATCTTGAAGGCGATCCCAATCGGGTTGCAGTTGAGGTGTTTCACAAAGATAAGCTTACCGCCGAGGGGTGTGGCCTGCTCACCGCAGTTGGGCAAGGGAGCGACATTCCACCGCGCATCATTCGGCTGTCTTATTTTCCCCGTATCAGCGGTAAACATCTCAAGCATGTTGCATTGGTTGGAAAAGGTATCACCTTCGATTCTGGAGGCCTGAATATCAAAGGAACTGGCTTCATGCGAAACATGAAGAAAGACATGGGCGGCTCTGCAGCAGCCCTGGGTGTTTTTCTTGCTGTGGCGAGGCTCGGTATTCCAGTTCGTATGACTTGTTATTTGGCATTGGCAGAAAATATGTTGTCAGGACGAAGTATGCGGCCTGGCGATGTTTACAAGTCGAGGCAAGGGCTCACAGTTGAGATTGACAACACAGATGCCGAAGGGCGCTTGGTTCTTGCTGATGCTCTGAACTATGCAGCGTCCGAAAAGCCTGATTGGCTCATTGATATCGCAACTCTGACCGGAGCAGCACGTGTTGCGTTAGGGCCCAGTGTCGATTCACTCTTTTGCACTGACAAAGCTATTGAAAGCCTGCTCGTCGATACCGGAGTTCTTTTGGGGGACTGGGTCTGGCCACTTCCGTTTGTTGAACCCTACGAGCCATGGTTGGAATCGTCGGTAGCCGACATAGTAAATTCTGCGTCATCTGGGCATGGCGGTGCCATCACTGCAGCTCTGTTTCTTAAAAAATTTGTGGGAGAGTGCAATTGGACGCACATAGACAGCTACATGTGGTCCGACAAGCCCACCGACTTAACCAGTGAGGCAGGTGCTACGGCAAAATGTGTCCGGTTGCTGACACATGCAATTGGACTTTGGGCGAGCTAGACCTGAATCTATTCTAAGTGAGAGTTGCGCTCGGAGAATAGTATGAGTCAGGAACCTGTTCAGGCAGTTGGCCAAATAAGTTTGAGACTTCGTGAATGGATACATGAGGTCAACAACGCTTTGTTCATCACTAAGGGATTCCTTGAAGAAATTGAGGCGGATACGAAAACCCGCGCCTACCTAAAGCCTCACTTTGATCACGAGAACTTCCGTGACATGGTGGACACCGTGGCTCGGAGCGTCGATCGCCTCGATCGCAGCGTTCAGAAACTTCGCAAATATGCGCGTGAGGAAGTCTTCAATGAGGCTGGAGTGGAGCCTCCGACACGTCGCCACGAAGGAAAATCAATATAAAAAAAATGGACCGGAGGGCTGTTCGGTAGCCGCCGGTCCCGTCGTCCCTCGGAGGAGGGAAAGTGATTGGCCTTGATTGTGAAGATATTTTAAAGGCTGGAGTTCATAAGGAAGGTACTTGCAAATTGGAAGGCGAAGTCTGCATCCGAACGATGCACGCTTCGTGGAATCCATTGGTTTGGAGTATTCCTGCACAGGGGATTAGCACGCAGGTAGACGCCCTGCAAGCTGTTTTCTTAACGAATTTTTCAATGCTGTTTTAGCTGGTCGGTCAGTTTTGTCAAGCTGCTCTCGACCTGATTGCTCAGTTCTCGCCCGGATAGGTCAAGGCGCCCGAGGCAATTTCACGATTAGATTTGAGTATGACAGCCACTGCAGAGTCTGAATTTATTTCAACAACTCGAGCGGTTGCAGCCTTTTCATGACCGCCAAGCTCATCGTCCCTGAAGAGCCCACTTCCAATAGGCATAAAGAGTTCAACGTCATCCCCTACGGCGAATGGATTCCCACCATCGAGTCCTTGAAGGAACACGGCTGACCCGGGACCGGCGAAAGTATAGGTACCATCTTGTGTTGCCATTACACGTCCGGGGGCATTGTTTGGTCGACCAGTGGATTCTGGATCGATGGCAACGACGAGTGACTTATTGAAGGGTATGAGTAAATCGGTTGGAGATATATACGCCATGTTCTCTTCGGCTACCATGACAGAGTGACCTGAACTTGTGTTTTTTACTACACCAAGTACCCCGACATAGTTGTATAGTTCCGACTGACCTCCTACCTCAGTCAAGCTGCTGAAAATGGGGCGGTGCCTAATGGCGACAAAGCGCTCTCCTGGATTGGGCGCACCATTTTCGAAGAGGGCAATTATGCTCTGCCCCTTACCTGCGACAAGTGGCATATTGCTATTGTATATCACTTGCCCAACGGTATCGATTTCTGAATTGCTCATGAA
>JBEAPS010000207.1:0-8128 GCA_041164285.1 Pseudomonadota bacterium | reverse complement strand
GCCGAAGCTTTGTCCGGATCTCATCAGTATCTGAATTCTCATTCAACTTAGATAGGCATAGAAGGTCAATCCTCCACCCCTGTTCGGACAACGCCGAGATCAATGCACAATTTGCTATACTTGCGCCACATGATGGCGGCCAAGGCACTCTGGGTACTATCCAAAGAATTCTCTTCTCAGAGTACGACTTTTCGTTTTTTGGCATGGTTTGTCTCTCTTTCAATTGTGATTTTTGCGAGTTCTATGAGTGAAAAGAGGATCCATGGAAACATGAGCCAGCTGTGAGAAAGAAAAACAATTGTGATCGAATAACCTGATAGAGCAAGTAACAATCCAGGGAGTGTTTTCCGAACTTCCCAGCAAATTTTGAACATCCTGAGATGAATAGCCGAAAAAAGTATAAAACCAATGACGCCCGTCTCGGATAATACAAGAATCCAGCTCGAGTGAGCTGTTCTGTGCCCCCATTCGTGAACAGTTGCGAGCGAGAAACGCTCAAATTCGAATGGATAGCGTCCAAAACCCTGGCCCCAAATTGGGCTATAGAGAGCCATTCGTAGACCGGTGATGTAGTAATTCATACGACTGTTTGTGGAGGCGTCAAGATCAGCCATGTCACGCCCCATGACTCGGTTCGCTAATGGCGTGAGAAATCCAATAACAATCAGAATTAATAGGCCTAGCCGCGCTGGCTTATGCGCCCGCGACACGAAATAAACCCCGCATTGAGCAACGGCCGCAATGAGTGCCCCACGGCTCTGTGATGCTAAAATAGCCGTCATTAAAAGCGTTGAAATGGCAACTGCAATTGCCCACTTTATAACGTTCTCTTTCTTGGAAAAGAGGACTGGCCAAAGAAATCCGAGTGGTATCAGAACAACGGCTGCAATGTCGTTTGAGTTTCCGAGCGAGCCGACAGCCTCGAGTCGCCTCTCTGCAAAATTTTGGTCCTCTCGGATGAACGGAATTTGAAGGGGCTGATCGAAGCCGTGATATCGCCAAATGCTGAAGATTGAGAGTGTCGCCACTCCAATTGCAAATGAGTAGCAAAGAAATCGTACATCTTTTTGCTTCTGCACGCTGAGGCCAATCACAACGACAAGAATAAGTGCCCTCAAAAGGGTGTCGACATAAAACTGAAAGCTTTGATTCGGATCTCCAGAAAAAATAATTGTAAGTCCAGCCCATATGCCCAATGTGAAGATAAGAAAAAATCCCCGCGTAGCAATGAGAAAGCAGGGCGACTCTGTAACACCTTCAGACTTGTTGCGGAGCCATGAAAGTAGCCAAACCCAAATGCACCAGCGAGGGATCTGCAACCACCATTCATTTGCTTCGACAACCTCCCATGGTCGGCATATATAAAAGATTATTGTTACTGATACGGCATAAATAGGACTGCGGGTTGAGAATACTAATGCAGTAAGAAACGTTATAGAGATTATAAACCCTTGGAAATGCCAGCGCAGTGATAAGCAAAATGCAACCGCCATGAAGAACGAAGCGAGTAAGGATTCGATTCTACGAGTGTTCTGAAAAAGAAGACTTTTGGCGACCATGTGATTTGTTATGAGACCCAAACACAAGAACACAAGGTAGTGTGTAATGTCTGGAATCATTCTGAAGATGAAGTTCTCTTCTTCTCGCCACAATTTCAAACCCCTTTGTTCTGGTTTTCTCCAGAGCGGTGCTCATGCAGCTCTTTACTAAATTGGGACCATGATTTTTTTAGTTCAGGAAAAATAAACAAGAGATCTTTCAATAGGTGCGACACAGCTGCGATAGAAAAGGCAAAAACGAGCGAGGTAAGAATGGATGATATATAAAGTACAAGTCTCTTGGGTGAACTTGGTTGCTGGGGTAGGACTGGATCTTTAACTATTGTGATATGACTAATTGTTGCCTTTTCCTCCATTCGAATTGCAATCTGAAGCAGCGCTTGGCGTGTGAGTAGAATTCCGCGCAGTGTAGCCCAATTTTCAAGTTGGCCGCGATTCATGGGATCTTTGGAAACAAAATGAAAGGGTTTATTGAGTTGGTAGAGCTTTTTTCTCAGGCCAGCGAGACGGGGGTGTTCAGCGGTATATGTTCCCTCGAGCTTTGCTATTTCGTTTTCGAGTCTAAGCCTGGCAGCGTTTAAGTCGATCGACATGTCTTTATCAGTTCCATGAATACTCAACTCGCTGAGTTGCTGAGTCACCGAGCTATAGACCGTCTGCATCCGCGTTAAGCGTTCTGTTCTAAGTGTCTCTTCAAGACGAGCAAGAATGTCCCAAGCCATTTGATGCGTTGTTTCAGGATCCCTATGCTCAACAATCAATTGATATGTGGTTCTGCTCAGAGGAACAAATTTAATGTCTTTTCGTGAGCCATTGGCGAGCCATTCCGCTTGGGCACTTTGTTTTCCAATATATTTGGATGCCAATTCAGATAGAAAGCTATCAGAGAGAACGCCAAGAAGGATTGCTTCCTTTTGAGCTCTAAGTTCGTTTGGATCATAGATATCGCTAAAAAACTCTGAGCTTGCTGGTATCTTGGAGAAATCCGAATGAAAATTGAAAGTTGCGCTTGATGTATACTTATTTGGAATTCTCCTGACAGACTGCAGAGTCAATCCAGAGAAAATCAGAAACATAATTAACACGATTTTCTTTTGGTGCCTAAGTGCTGCAAAGCAAATATATGCGAGAATGATTAGGTATCGCATTTTTTCTAGCCTTTGCGTGCGAGCATGACAATGAAGAATGTGTTGATTACGGCTAAAATAGAGCCTGTCCAACGAAGACCTTTCTCGAATCCACTCTCCCTCTGGGCGGGCACGTAAACGACGTCTCCGGGTTCAATTTTTGTGTTTTGATCGTCCCAGCGTGTGCTGATTTTTTTTCCAGTTGTAGTTCTTACGATAACCACTGAATCTTGATCTGCTGTTGTCGTGAGTCCGTGTGCCTGCTTTATAATTGAAAGAATCGATTGCGCAGGCTTATAGGATATTTTTCCTGGTTTTTTGACCTCCCCAAGAACATCGACGAAGTAGTGTGTTTTTTCGGGCACTGGGACCTCAAGAATCAGGCTCTCTCCTCCTCGCCATGAAAAAGGTTTAGTCCATTCTGAGGCGGCAGCGGGGAGTACAATGTCTAGTCCATAAGGTGATAGGAGCCGGATAATGGTCTCTCTTGATGGAGCGTGACCTGTTCTAGCTAATATTGAATTGATTGACGTATCGGCGGGTACTTTCACGATCGACGTTGATTCGTTTCTCCATCCAACTTTAACTGAATATTGAGGAGGAACAACAATCTTGAGGTCGAAGTTTTGTGTGTTCTTGAAATACTTCTTTAGGCATTGTGAAATACTGCTGTGGGCTTCTTTGAGGGTCATACCCCGCATTATTTGTTTGCCGCAGAGAGGAATGATGGTCTCGCCCATCCAGTCGAGTTCGATCGTTACATTGAGTTGGGGTTCGTCTGACGATGTCAATCGGATTGAATTTCCTGGAGCTAGCAGTGCGTTGAATTCAGATGCCTGCATGCGTATTGAGTAGACGCTGTGGGAAAGTGCGATTGTGATGGAGAGTGTTTTTCTCATAAAGAAACTCCGAGCACATTTTGATAGATTTTTTCAACAGAAGTGAGCCAGTGGCTTTGTGAGTAGTTATTCTTCACCCTTGTAAATAGTGATTGAGCTTTGCTTCTTCTTTTATTTTCATCTAGGCAGAATTGGGCCAAACGTTCAGCTATTTCAGAGTCTGACTCACTCAGATCAAAATATTCTGCACCATGAGGGCCACATAGATTAGGTGTTCCACCTACGGCGCTGACAAAAGCAGGTGTTGTCCGCCAGCCCGCCTCGAGCAACGAGATGGGCGCCCCTTCACCAAGTGAGAAATTGAGGAGGCAGTCATATTGATCGAAGGTTCGCCAAGCCTCGTTACAATAGCCGACAAATCGAACCTGCTTTTCAATTCCAATACGCTGGCAATACGCAACAAGATCGGCCATAAGATTTCCATCACCCAAAACATCTATCGTCCAAGGGAAAGAGCGCAGTGAGTTCATTTTACAAGCGACATCGAAGAGTCTCTTGTGATTTTTTTCGGGAGAGAGCCGAGCAGCAATGGCGAGACGACTGATTTCATGCACCGCTGTTGATCTTCGGTCATTCCAACTAAGTGGAGGTCGATCAATTCCGTTGAGATGAAGCTCAAGCTTGGCTTTGGGAATTCCCCGCTTAAGAAGAATTTCGAAGTCTTCCTTGCAGACGCATAGAATCTTTGAAGCGAACATTCGAGCACCCTGGGTAAACAGGCATTCATAGAGTCGCGAGAGTGTGTCTGGTCTGGCCAGTGCTCCATGATGAGTAACAACATTGTTTCTCTTGAATCTACTGTGCGCACTCAGTGCGGCCCATGTATAGATGCTGGCTTTCGCATCGTGGCTATGAAAGACAGTTTGATTTCCCAGTGGTTCCATCATTCTGCGCATCACTTCGATGGCACTTGGATCGATCCGACGTGCTACGTTAATTCGTCTCACGGGTAGATTTAGTTTGTTGCAGAATGCTTCAAATTCATTGTATTCTCCGTGTCTTGTTTCGTGTAGAGACCAAATTTCATGAAGCCAACCTGCGTTGACCATTGCAGGTAAAACGAGCATCTCTGGGCCGTTTAATCCGACTGAATTGAACACTTGAACAATGTTCATCAGAGAACTCCTGTCTATTTTATTTTGATTTTACTCTGAGAAAATCCTTAAACGAGCTGATTGTGATTTCGGACAAAACTTTCTGGATTGTTTTTAGAATAATCGTTAGGTGCAAACTTCTATGAGAGTTTCTTATGAAGAAAAGATCGTGCGCAATCTTTTTTTTGCAGTCCTCAACTGAAGACGCGTATCCAGAAATAAGCTGTGCCCATCCTGTTATTCCGGGCTTCACTCTTGTTCGAGATTCAAAGTGGGGAATTTCGTCTACGAGAATGGTATGGTACTCAGGCCTTTCCGGGCGAGGACCTATAAATGTCAGGTCGCCCTTTATGACGTTCCAAAGTTGAGGAAGCTCGTCAAGGTGGGATTTTCTAAGAAACTTTCCGAATGGAAAAGTTCTGGGATCCCTGTCTCCAGAAGACCACTGCGGTCCATTGCACTCTGCGTCGACGTACATGCTTCTAAATTTGAACAACTGAAATGTTTTTCCTCGGTGACCGACTCTGGTTTGACTGTAAATGATGGGACCTGGGTTGGTTAATTTTATTCCGAGTGCTATTGCAATAAATAGAGGTGAAAGCGGAATGAGCAGAAGCACTGCAGCAAATTGAGTGACCATGCTTTTCATTCTCTCAATAAAGACTGTTTCACTTTTGTAGTTTTCTAGCTCAAGCCATTCGAGTAGGTCACTCATGTTTTCAATTTCTGCGAATCCGCGCACATGACTTAGGTAAACTTTTAGCGAGCACCACCTTGCGCCGAGGCCTATGGCTCTTTGAAAGTTTTTGATCTGAGTGATGTCTAGCTTGTAATTTCGGTCGTATACGATCAGACAGCTTTCTTCGCTTTTTAGTGCATCCATGTATTCTTGCACGCAATGAATGGGAATAATGCAAAGATCTTTTGAGAAGGCAGCATTGCTTAGGAAAGTAATGGTTGCGAAGTCGATTGGAGCAGCTGCAACGATAATTGTCGATTGTTTGTTCAGCATGTGTGTTATCATTTTCTTCTCCAGAGAGTTTGACAATTGGAGAAAACAACCAAAATCAGTATTGAAATAACCAATATTATTAGCGCGTTGATAGGCTGACTCTGTCCTGGAATTGGATTGCTCCCCAGTCCGTACACCAGCAAACACTGCAAGGAGTATCCGCTCAAACTGTAGCGTCCTGCATTTGTGAAGCAATTGAATAGACTTATTTTCCGATCCACTTTCAGCAGCGACAGCAAAACTAAGCTATTGAGTGCAAAGAGCGAACCAAACTTTTGCGTATCGATAAGTTTGTTTATGGTGTCGCGATTAGTCGCTGTTTTTGCGGCAAAGAGAATCACTGCGCCTGCTAACAAAGCTCTATTAAGCTTTTTGCCCGAGAATGCGTTTAGGAGATTCTTCCATTCTTTTTTTTGTAACGTGGCTCCTAAAACAAAGAGCAGTTGCCAGCTTGTCCATGAATGCCAAGGAGGCGAGGTGCCTGCTCTTACAAATTGGTCGAAAAGGTCAAGCTGATCTGCGATCCAAATGAGAGAGCTCACGATCACTATCTTTATTGGGTTTCCTGTAAGTGCAGGAGTTCGCCAGAGAATGGCTGTAAAAACTCCCAACCAAGCGTGCAACCAGATAACATCAAGAAGCCACGGGAGTTTTTGTCCGAGAGTCGCAGAAAGTAATACTAGGTCTCCATTCCAATTCAAATGGGTTTGCCACGGTGCTGGAGCGAGGTATTTTGATTCTCCTCCCCATTTGAAGATTAGAGTTGCGATAAAGACCCAAAGAAGCAGTTTTCCGGCTCTTTTTAAGTTCCATTGCCAATATGATGAAGTCACTTCAGCTTTTCTGCCCCAAAGTATTCCTGCCGAGGCAAAGTAGATTGATGCAAATGTAAACCATCCAAGGGGCTGGTAGGTAATAGCAAGGCCCTGAGAGAGAGCATTCAATGGCCAAAGAAATAGATGATTACACGTCAGCCCTAAGAGACTGACACCCTTCCAAAACTGAATCTCGGTTTTTTCGGAGTGCCACATGCGCTCAAACTCCCAACTTTAGAGTTTGTCTTTCCAGATGCACTGGTCAGAGTCTCATGCTTACTCTCTAGGTTTGGAATAAGTGGTGCTTGTTGCTTTTGAAATTGGAAGTATTTTTATTCACAAGTGAATTCATCTGAATTTTTTTAAAGTGTATTTTTTAGAATGACTTTAAGCGCGACACCAGAGGTTCTTCTTATTTTGCCCAGTCTACCAAGAGAAAAGTAGCGTCATCTCGGTCATTCTCGCTTCCCCAGATTGAATCAATTGTGTTTTGAATCAACTTTGAAACGTTTTCTGGACTGAGTTGCTTTGATTCAGTGAGAAGTTTGAGAAGTCGTTTTTGGGTTAGGTTTTTTCCGGATAATCCTTGATTTTCAGTGAGTCCATCGGTGTAAATAAAAAGTCGCCCTGATTGCGTCAATTGCAAAGTTTCCAATTGAAATTCAGTGTTGCCTTCCAATCCGAGACGTCTTCCAGATGCGGGCACGAACTCGAAGCCATCGGAGTTTTCAATCGCTAAAGGCGGATGGGCGCAATTAATAAATGCAAGTTGTCCAGTCTTTTTTTCAATAGCGCAGAATAGTCCCGTGGCTAGAAGACCTGATTTGTGCGCAGTTCCCAGCAACGTCTGATTGACTTTGACCGCAAGTCTCTTCAATTTCACTTTCGGATCTTCAGACTGAAGCGAATCGGTGAGCTCTCCCATGACTGTTCCGCTTACGAAACTTGCTAGCATCGCAGATGTTAGTCCATGACCCGTGACATCTATCATTGCCAGATAGAGGGTTTGTGTGCGCTCGTCGAGATATGTTGTAAACCAATCACCTCCGTTTCTTCTCGCTGGTCTGTAATATGGCTGAGACCGGAAGCCCTGTGCGTTCAGAGGAGCTGGTAGAAGAAGCCTTTGGAGAACTTCCGCTGTTTCTAATTCGAACTCGAGACCTTTTCGCATGGTTTCTTCTTCGCGAGATCGTTTCTCTAATTGTTTAATCCGGTCAGCCAGTGCGATGGCCATGATGATGCCTTCAAGCGCCAGTACGGAGACTAGGTAGTAAACAGAGTTTACATCATTGCTGTTGCCAAGAAGCCTGTTCACCACATAAAAGGCCGCAGCAATTGGAATTGGAGCGAAACTAAAGCACAGGATAGTCGCGTTGCGACTGCGTGATTTAAGCGCAACGTAAATAACTCCACCGAGCATCGCGAGAACGGCAATGATGTTGCCAATGAGCAAGACCCCAACTGGTTTTGCAATGAGAAGCGAGATTCCGTATGGGATGAATGCAAGCGAGGAAGTGTAGATAATCGTCTTTATCCGAGAGGGCATAAATGCGCTGAATCTCGCAAATCGAGACAGAAAGAGGAAGATGAATAGGTAGCCTAAGAGGAGTCCTCCGCCAGTG
>JBEAPS010000206.1:0-4023 GCA_041164285.1 Pseudomonadota bacterium | reverse complement strand
ATCGATTTCCAAAACCATGCCTTTGCGAACAGTAAGACGCGTTCGGCTCATATTCTTTTCCGATGGAGCCTCAGGTTGCTTGAGTTTCACAAAGCTATGTTCTGCTGCCGAATCACTGTTCCATTGACTTCGATGAACCCAATACCTCAAGTTGTGAAAGTTGCATTTGTGAATTGCCGCAAATTCACGAGTGGATAGGCCGCTTTCTCGCCATTTTTCAACAATTGCCAAACGCTGCTGCTCTGTGAGTTTCCTGCCCATAAAAAATCCTCCGAAGTCAAAAGTTCGGAGGGCAGTTTCTCAGACGATTTTTAACTCGAAAACAGGATCTTTATGGGGCGCTTACTATGTAAACGCAAAATCCAAACAGAGCCCATGGGATGACGGCCCACGCTCCGCAAAAAAGTGCACAATTCGTCACTTTCATTTGATTGTCAAAAGACATCGTGAATTGGCAAAAAAAGATGACTGGTATTTTTGGGGTCTCTTTGAGAAAGACTCTCGCAAGCTTGTTGGTCATATCGATTTCGACATCTTTGCCCGCGACGAACAGCAGTTTGCAAATTTTGGCTACTATTTACATAACCAGTTCTATGGATACGGATATGGACGTGAAGCAGCTGCAATGGGCCTCAGAATTGCCTTCAGCTTCTTGAAACTAAATCGTGTCGAAGCCGCGATTAATTTCGGAAATCGAAAATCGATCCGGCTGGCACGCATGATAGGCATGAGACGCGAATGCATCAGAAAACGCTATTGGCATGAGCACGGACAATGGACAGACCATCTTATTTATGTTGCTAATCCAGAAGATGTGCAATTGAAACCGAAACCGCCTTGGCGGAAAAAATGAACACACTATAACATTGACACGCGAACTTGATTTTACAAATACGGAGCCGCAAGATTGAGCTTGCGTTGGTTCAACGCTCTTCTGAAGATAACTCTCAGACGCAGGAGGTGAATTATGGAAAATACTTCAAGTCACAATGAGAGTATCCTGTTGATCTGAAAATAATTGCTTATTTGAAAATCGATCGACTAAACATCTATTCATTCAGCACTGTTTCCAGACGGCAGATACTCCGAAATAAAAATTACCTTTTATTTTTCGCTGAACATTTTTCAGCGCCGGAGTATGAATTGAATTTTAAAAATTTTGGTTTTGACACCTTTTGGGAAGCCCAACTTGAGTTGGCTCGATCGGGCCATGAACATCGCCAACTTGTTGCAGGCCGTGTTTCTGCAGACTTCGGTGGGCACTTTGTTGTCCAGACGAACGACGGGCCCATCAACACTCTGCATGGAGCAGAGCGCATGAATGAAAGTAATAAAAGGAGAAAACGTCCGCGTCCGACAGTCGGTGACTGGGTCTGGTTGGAAATCATCCCAAACGACATTCCAGTTGCCCGCATCGTGGCTGTTGCGGAGCGAAAGACTCTTTTCACCCGTCCCGATCCAAGTTCTGATTTTGGCGTCCAGACTATTGCGGCAAATATGGATTACGTGCTTCTTCTCACTGCAGCCAATGACGAATTCAATCTCGCCCGGATTGGTCGCTACCTCACACAAATCGCGCGCAGTGGAGCAGAGCCGGTGCTTGTGCTCACGAAGTGTGACTTGTCCGAGTCGTTGGCGGCTTTCATTGAAGGGCTGAGGGAAGCGAATCCACATTGCCGTATTTTCAACACAAGTTGTCAATCAGGACTCGGACTTGAAGACGTCTCTTCATTTCTTCATTGTGAGAAGACATTTCTGCTGCTTGGAAGTTCCGGAGTCGGCAAGTCGACGCTTCTCAACCGTCTGAGCGGAAAAGACCTCATGCGAACAGCCACGATCAGCAGTCTCAAAGATCAGGGTCGACATACAACAACACACCGCGAACTGGTCGTCTTACCTCAAGGAGCTTTATTGATAGATGGTCCAGGCCTGCGCAGCTTGGGAGTTGAAAGTAGCGACTCAGTAGCTGAAACGTTCAGCGATGTCGTTGCACTGACCCGTGAGTGCAGATTCTCAAATTGCAGACACGGAACCGAACCTGAATGCGCAATTCAGGAAGCTGTCAGAACTGGAGTCATCAGTGACCAGCGGCTCCGGCAGTTCAAAAAACTGCACTCGGAAGCAGGGAAGAGACAAAGACTTTGGGGCCAAAAAGCGCGTATTCGCTGAGTGGGAATACAAAATATGTACTCGACATATTCGATCTCGTTGAACGAATTTTTAACAAATACGGAGTATTTTGATGACGAACCAAACAACCGAATCCGCTCCCAAGGCCACAGAAAGGCCCGTCCTGCTGGAAAAACACGGAGACGTTCGAAGTGATCCATTTTTCTGGATGAAAGAGCGCGAAAATCCTGAAGTTCTGTCCTATTTGGAAGCAGAGAACGTATGGTACAACGAAAAAATGCGCAGGGTCGATCCTCTCCGCGAAGAGATTTATCAAGAATTGCGATCACGTGTGAACGAAGACGAGTCCGTTGAACCTTTTCGCATCAACGATTTCTATTACTACTCGCGCTACGAAGCGGGTAAAGAATATCCAATCCATGCGCGCAAGAGAACGCTCGACGGTGCTGAAGAGATCATTCTCGATGTCAACGAGCTTGCGGATGGACTTTCCTATTGCGACGTTTGGGAGCCGGTTCTATCTCCGGACCACAGCAAAATCGCTTACGCCATGGACACGGTGGGGCGCCGGTTTTATACGATTCACGTCAAGGATCTCTCCACGGGCAAACTTGTCGGAGAACCCTTGACTGAAACCACTGGCAATGTCGAATGGGCGAATGACAACAAAACCCTGTTCTTCACCAAGCAAAACCCTGAGACGCTTCGCACACAATGGCTCTTTAAACACTCTCTGAACAGCCTTGAACCGACGCTTGTCTTCGAGGAAGTCGACAACACATTCGGAGTTTGGCTATCCAAAACCCTCAGTGGGCGATTCCTCATGCTCAAAAGCGATAGCACTCTGTCATCCGAAGTCAGATTCCTCGATGCTGACAAACCCCAAGGCACATTCACAGTTTTTCACCCGAGGGAACAGGATCATGAGTACTCGATTGATGATGGTGGCGATTGCTTTTTTGTGCACTCCAATTGGAATGCCAAAAACTTTCGACTTTTCAGGGCGCAGCAGCGGACAACGACGAAAGCAGATTGGAGCGAAGTTGTACCGCACAATCCGGACATCCTGATTGAGTTTATGGAAGTTTTCAAAAACCATCTGGTATTGACTCAACGCAACAACGGTCTCCGCAATCTGCAGATCATTCATCGAAAATCCGGTGCTACAGAGAACATCACATTTCCAGATCCAACCTACTTGGTCGATACGGTCTACAACTGCGTTTTTGACAGCGACACGCTCCGCTATGAGTATCAGTCACTGAATCAGCCGCGGACGATTTTCGACTACAACTTCACCACTGGGCAAAGTGTGGTGAGGAAGGTCTACCATGTTCCCAATCTCGACCCGGAATCGTATGCGAGCGAACGGATCTGGGCCACCGCAAGCGACGGTGCGCAAATTCCCGTTTCATTGGTCTACAAAAAAGGCTTTCGCTGCGATGGCTCGGCCGCGTTGTTTCAGTATGCCTACGGCTCCTATGGCTTCAGCATGGATGCCAGATTCAAAGCTAATGTCATGAGCCTTCTCGACCGTGGGTTTGTTTTTGCAATGGCTCATATCCGCGGTGGCGCAGACATGGGCCGCTTATGGTACGAGAACGGCAAGCTAATGCAGAAGAAAAACACCTTCACCGATTTCATCGATGTCACCGAGTTTCTCCTTCGAGAAAAATTCGCCCATCCCAAGAGGGTTTATGCCGAAGGGATTAGTGCTGGTGGATTGCTGATGGGAGCTGTAGTCAACATGCGCCCGGATCTCTATCGAGGAGTGCATGCCACAGTTCCATTTGTGGATGTTCTGACCACAATGCTCGACGACACCATCCCTTTGACAACAGCGGAATACGATGAATGGGGTAATCCCAATCAGCAGGATTTTTATCACTACAT
>JBEAPS010000205.1:0-7090 GCA_041164285.1 Pseudomonadota bacterium | reverse complement strand
GAGTCCGGCGCAGCTAAAAAGTCTGGGCGGAACGCTTCTGCGTGGCGTGTGATTATCGCAGGACTCTTTAGTCTCGCGTCGACTCAATGAGGGTCATTTTCTCGTGACGCGTCATGCGTTTGATCTGGCGCTCACGCCGCAATGCATCCCCGTGTGAAAGTGGAGCGCTGCATTGCCACACCACAGCGCAGGGCGTGCGTCCGCGGGTGAATTTCGCACCTTTTCCTTGGTTGTGTAGCTGCAATCGCTTTTGAACATCTTTGGCAATTCCGCAATAAAGCGATTTGTCGCTACAGCTCAGGATATAAACAAACCATTCTTCACTGCTCATTGTAGTAAACGCCTACTAGAAAAAAACGTTTGTTTGATTGAAAGTGCCAAGATTACGATCAAATTATCTGCATTTTGTTATCAGTACAAATTCCTGTTTCGAAATTCTAGGTAAATATTGCACCTTAAACTCCGATCCTCCCTTTTGTCATACACAAGGAGGGAGAACGTATGATGCGCAGAATCTTTTTTACATATGGCATGCTCCAGATGGCAGCATGCGGCAATGCGGATCCGGAGCAGTTGCTGAGGGCAGAGGTGTTGAACGTCGGTTTTATTCCATACGAGACACCACTTGAGTTTGCAGGCACAGGGACATTGGTTGGAGGAAGTCCTTATGAAATGCAGCTCATCGCACCGCCTGAAGCCTGTTTTCCGAATACCATTTCCGGAGTGCCCACAGACTTGCGTGTTGTGGACAATACAGAGCTTCCCATGAAGTCGAATTCATTTCAGGTGTCCGGTGAAGCTCGGGTGGGGCTTGTCGATGCACTGGGTAAAGGGAACTCACCATTGTCGGTGGGCATTTCCTTTGATCAGGCGCAGCGGGTCGACTTTAGTTACACACGACCGAAGCGGGAGTATTTTAATTCGATACAGTTAACTCAACACTACCGCAGCCAGTTGCCTGAGATTTGCAAAGACTATCTCGACAAAGTGGGCTACATTTCAGAAGCAATAAAAGTGGATGAAATGCGGTTCACGTTTTATCGGAGCAATGGGGGAGCAATCAATCTCACAACAATTGACCCGAAAACTATGCTCGAGATTGGAGTGGGAACTGAGTGGAGAGTTTCAAACTCGTATGAGCTTGTGATCACGACACCGAAGTACATTGGCTACAGGATGGGCCGTCTGACTAGAGGCGATGATGGCGTTTCGCTCTGTAGAGCTAATAAAATTGATTCGGATGGCCGGTACAAGTTTCAGTGTCTCGATAGCTTTGCAGACTTTGTGTCTGCCAGCTCTTGGTCGCAGAAGAGGCCTCGTTTCATGGTGCCGCTCAGCGAATCCCAAGAAATCGAGTGAGTTTCAGCACAGCACGGAGGCTGATAGATTTACGCCTTCGCGCTGTGCCACATAAACAGCAATCAATGTATTTTTGTGATAATTGTGGCCAGTCAATTGCGGAGATGGTCGGAATTAAATGCTGCTGACACATTCGTGAATTTTTCGTTTCAGCTCGGCGTCAATTGTGTGGATGTGCATGGCAAGTCGCGGCTTCACCAAAACGTCACAGAAAAAAATATCGTTGTAAATAATTAAATAGAGATAGTGTATGTGGCAGAACTCAATGGTGCCAAAATATGATCCTCACTTTGCTCAAATGGATTCTCAAAGCCACAGGCAAGCATTGGCTTGTGCCTTACGTAAAAAGCATTCATTGGATCGGAAAGCCAACAGGGGTAGGCGGATCATCTGCACTCATCGATCAGGCTCTGTGGGTTTTGCTGTCCGGTATCAATAATATTCTTGCAGTTCACACAAATCGCAATTGGGTCTGGCCGCTTTGGATAGAAGAACAGTGGCAACCTAACTCGAAATCCTTCATACCAACTGGCGCAGGAATCCTTGGTGCAAATCTTTCGCGAAGAAATTGGACATCACTCGGTCATGAACACTCGGCGAGCGAGTGCATGGTCGATCCGGTGGGTATGATCTCTGTTGCTGCACATGCGTGGTCGGTGCTTCCTTATGTAAAAATCGATGGTGAGTTGTATGCCCCACCGTATTTGTGCGAGCAGGCGCGTCAGACTCTTTCCGATGGAACGCTCCCCGTGGTGTCGACCCACTTGCCTGCAGGCGACAGCGCAACTTGGACATCGACAGTTGCAGTCACTTGTATCGATTCTCAATTACGATTGACGTGTCGCATTGAGGTCAAGAACTGCTCACATGCGAACTTGCGGGTCAGTATGGGATTTGGTGCGCGACCATACAATGTACTTTCAATTGGACACATCAACTCGATTGAAACAATTGGCAGCAATATTCGAATCAACGGAGAGTGGGACATTCAACCGTTCGAAACACCCACCCGACTGCTTCTGGGTGATCGAGGTACAAGCGACCCAATGAAAAGTGCACCCGGACGCAATGAACCCCACAATTTGCGGTCAATTCGTGCAAGGTCAGGTATCTCAGCTGCGTCGGTAGAGCTCGACGTTGAGCTTGAACCGCAAAGCTGCTCTAGCTTCGGAATCGTCGTGACATGGCCTGCTGACAGGAGTCATCCTGCCCGTGAGAAAATGTCGTTGAAGTCTCTGCACGCAGAGCCAAAAGATCTCATTCGTTCAAGGGAAGAGGAGCTGAGACTTGAGGATCTCAATGCGGTTCGTATCCGTCTTCCCGATGACAAAATAACAGCACAGCTTGAGGCGGTTAAGCTGCGGCTTCCTGCTTTTGATGACCTTTCGCACTTTAGCCCCGGAACATTTCTATACCATACAAAATGGTATCGGGATTCTTATTTTCTTACCGAAGCATTTACCAATCTTGGTCTCTGCAAGTCAGTTTTAGCAAAGATCGAAAAATATCCTGATGCACAAAAGAAAAATGGAGCATTTGTGGATCATCCGGGGGAACTGGATTCACATGCAATTGCATTGTGCACAATGATGACTTTCGCAAGTAAGGTGGGTGACAAAAGGCTCCAAATGTATCTTTTTGAGAGTGTCTGGGTTGGCTTGCAGTGGCTCAATAAGCAACGCGTGAAGCCCTCTCAAAAACAACTTGTGCATGAAGGACTGCTTCCCGCAAGTTTCTCTGCTGAGCACTTCGGTGGCTGCGATCACTATTTCTGGGATAATTTTTGGTCCGTGCATGCACTGAAACTTGCTAAGCGCATGGCAAATAAATTAGGCCTTATGACGCAAGAAGCTGAAATCAACAAAATGCTTTTTGATTATACGCAATGCTTGCAGCGAGTCATCAATGTCACTCTCGACAAGACTCAGAGCAAAGTTCTGCCTGTGTCTCCCTACCGGTGGCCCGACGCCGCCTGTGTAGGAAATTTGGTGGCTGCAGATCCACTGAACTTAGGCGAGCTCTGTTCCCCATGGCTTGTGCCAACCCTCAACTATGTGCTCGATAATCACTTTCACAAAGGACTCTTCTTCCAGAGCATCTTTCACACAGGCTTGAATCCCTATCTCACAGCTCAGGTGGCACGTGTCTTATTGCGGTTGGAAGATCCGCGTGCATTGACGTTACTTGAATCCATTTCCCGTGCTGCAAGCCCGACAGTCACTTGGCCTGAAGCAATCAATCCTCTCACGCATGGCGGATGCATGGGGGATGGCGACCACGGATGGGCTGCTGCTGAATTCTGTAACCTCATTCGGCAGTTTGTCGTGCTTGAAGACGCACGCGGTGTCGTACTTTTTTCAGGAATTCAGCCTCAATGGATGACCGTGGGTAAGACGATGTCCATCGATGATGCTCCCACATCATTTGGCCGCGTTTCAGCATCCGTTGAGTTTACGGGAAATGGATTAAAAGCGCGCTGGAGTCTTATTCCTTGGCAGGGCGAGGAGAATGCACACGTTTATATTTCGTTGCCAAGATTCGTGACTACGCTGGATTGTGCGGATGGGGTCGTTTGTTCGGAACGTCGGAGCAGGTTGTTGGTGGCTCAAAGTGGTGAGCGGTTTTTTGATTTTGCAAAGGGGGCTGCCGTATGAGCAACTCAGATTCCTATCAAGCCAAGCTCAAGTTGCAGCTGTCACTTCGTTTGGACGCAGCAAAGCATTCATTGAACCTTGAAAATCTGCTGCGCGCAGATCTGCATTGTCATGACCATAATAGCAACATGCCCGATGAAGCACTTGGTCGAATCTTAGGTGCACCCGAAACTTGGTTACCTACTGAACAACTTACCTCCACACTTCACAAGTCGGGCATGAATGCTCTGACAATTACAAATCACAACAACGCACGAAGCTGTTGGGAGCTTCTCGATAAGGGACAAGATGTGCTTCCGGGTGCGGAGTTTTCTTGTCACATCCCAGATCTCGATGTGGGTGTTCACGTTCTCACTTATGGATTCAGTCCGGCTCAGGAAGCGCGCCTTAAGGTTCTGCGCAAAGACATATACGAGTTCTTGGAGTTTACTTCAGACAACGATCTTCCAACAGTTCTTGCTCATCCACTCGATTTTTATGCACCTCATGGTCTCCCGGAGCTTCATCGCTACGAAAAGATATTTCTTCTTTTTAGCAATTTTGAAGTGCTCAATGGGCAAAGAGATACGTGGTCCTCAATTTTGACTTGGGACTGGGTAAACTCTATGAATCAGGAAAAAATTGAGCAACTAGAAAGAAGATTCTCGTTCTCCGCAAAAACATTCTGCCGTGAACCCTTTACAAAGGTGGGTGTGGGAGGATCAGATGATCATTTTGGTGTATTCGCCGGACGCACGGGGACACTCTTTTGCACTGCTCACTTATCTGAGATTGAAAGAAAATCTCTAGCACCCTCTCAACAATTGTTAAGCGCTCTCAGGGAAGGGCAGGTAGCACCTTTTGGAGAATGGAATGACGGTAGAAAGCTGAATCTTGCGCTGCTTGATTACTTTGCAGGTCTCGTTCTGAATCATAAAGATCCCGGCTTGGGAAGAATTTTGTTGCACAAAGGCACCCCGTGGCAAAAGTTTTGGGCACTCTCAATTAACAATGCAATTCATGAAATTCGCCGTCATAAATACACAATGCGCTTCATTAAGACGTTCCATGGCGCAGTGCGTGGAAAGCCGCCCAGCATGCTCACGCGGCTCATGTTGAAGCGACATCAACCTGAGTTGCTTGCCGTAATTAACGAACTCGTTGAGGCATCTGAAAAAGGTATAGGCCACTTAGGTGGATCGATGGCAGAGTTTTTATTCGGTCATTTTGCTAAGAAGCTGAGCCACAGAATTGAGACGAAAATATCAGGACTCTCAACGACTCCATCTCTTGCAAATGTCAGTTTCGATGACATTGTCGAGAAGCTCGAGATACCAGGGGTTGTTCGCACTCTTGTGAACCCAGATGGAACGAGTCGCAGTCGTTCGGCACGAAAAATGTCTCTCCCATCGATAGGAGAGTTTTTCGATGGCCTTTCCTTTCCGTTCCTAGCCTCTGGACTCGTTGCTGGTTCAATGTTTGCCACGGCTCGAGTGTTGCATGGCAAGCGCTCCTTCAGTGACTCGCTCGCAAAACAATTTCCCCATCTCAAGGTTCCTGATCGTGTTCTTTGGCTGACAGACACACTGATTGATAAAAACGGAGTCTCCAATGTTCTCCAACTCACACGCAACTATGCGGCGGCGAACAATCTCCCAATCGATTTTTTAGTATGCCACGAGTCGTTGGAGAGTGCGGCAAATCTTAAGGTGATTTCGCCGCTGTCGAAGTTTGAGCTCTCGTTCTATCCGCAGCAGCCCTTCCGAATTCCAAATCTAGCGGAAATTCAGAAAATCTGCGACGAGGGTGGCTACACAACTGTCGTGTGCTCGACTGAAGGGCCCATGGCACTTGCAGCCCTATACTTGAAGCATGCGCATAGGCTCCCTGTTCACTTTTATGTGCATACTGACTGGATGGAATTTAGTCGTCAAAACGAAAAACTGCGTGACGTGAATCAAGATCGCGTTCGAAGATTTTTACGTAGTTTTTATTCGCAGTTTGATAGTGTTTTTGTTTTAAACTCAGAGCAAAAAAGACTTTTTGAGTCAGAAAGTTTTCAGTTGAGCAAAGTTCATCAAACTGCCCATTGGCCGTCAGAATCATTCACGGTGCGTCCTGAGGAAAGAAGTGTTGAATTATTCGGCCTCAAGAAAAGTGATGTTGTTTTGTTGTTTGCCGGAAGACTGAGCGCAGAAAAGGGGGTGTTCCAGCTACCCGAAATATATAGACGTGCGAAGAACAAAAATTCTGCCGTAACGCTCATTGTTGCTGGCACTGGTCCCGATGAAATCAAATTAAAGGAATTGATTCCAGATGCCATTTTCGCAGGCTGGCAATCACAAGAGGCGTTGTGCCGCCTTTACAATAGAGCTGATCTCCTGTTGCTACCGTCAACATTCGACACTTTCGGTTGTGTTGTCGTCGAAGCCATGAGCTGTGGACTTCCTGTTTGCGCCTATGCTGTCAAGGGTCCTGCAGACATCATTGAACATGGTGTTAATGGACTTTTGGCTCGAACTCCCGATGACTTTGCTGAATGCGTTGAGCTTTTTGTCACTGAATCGGATGTGTTTGCTAATATGAGGAAGCATGCCCAATTGCGTGCCCAAACTTATAGTCCCGAGAGGATCATGGGAGCATTCCTAAGAGATCTCAACGTCGGATCGGCTGTGGAACGTGTCACATCGCATGTACATGGTGTCGTGAAACAGCCCCTATCGTCAGAGCGAAAGTTCAGTGTTTGTGGTGAAGACTCGTTGGATCCTTCTGTGTGTCAGCTATCGAATCTCGCAAATTGTTCAAACTTTGCAGCTGTCGCTCCCAGCTGATGTTTCACAGCCTTTGCAAAGGCGCGTTCAGTGATAAAGAAGGTCGATAGAAATACAGCTGCAGCTTGACTGCCGTGTCCAGTGAACAGGTGGACCCAATCTGAGTTTGGGCAGTGGAAGAACAAGCCCACAACTCCAGCCATTCCCGCAATCTGGCTTAAGGCCATACGGGTTGATGCCGTGGGAATCGGTCCCCGCATGAAAACTGCCGCTGCTAAGGTGAAGCCTGTCATACAGCCTGTGAGTAGGCCGAATGCGAAGCACTGG
>JBEAPS010000204.1:0-3051 GCA_041164285.1 Pseudomonadota bacterium | reverse complement strand
TTGAACAGCCAAGCGAGCACAACAGCAAGCAGAAATGGCCCAATGACGATGCGCAAGAATAGAAGGCACACAATGGCAAATACAAGTAGGAAAAGTGCAAAATAGAGTGAGCGCCTTCCTGTGTGTGTCGTCATGGCGTTGAGTCTAACTCGCTGAGGTTTTCATCAACTTCCCTGAGCTCTTTGATGATTTCGATGAGCTCAGTTTCACTTATGACTTTGCGAATTGCATCAGGAAGACCGTCTTCATGCCACTCATAGAAGGTCCGTCCGAGCTCGGCAAACAATTCTTTTCTGCGGCTAAGGTGCTGCATTTTTGTGAGTTGTCTTTTAGCGACTTTGACTCCACGCTCTACTTCTTGTTTTCCTATTCGAGCAACATCATTCAGTGACTCTTGGAGTTTTTTTAACTCGTCCGGGAATGGTTTCATTTGAACTCCTCTGATGCGCGTAGATTTTGCACCGAGCCAGAAAAAACTGCAAACGCTAGCAAGGGAATATAGACTGAGAGTTGGCTCGGCAACATTCTGTGCAGCAGACCAGATATTAAGCAAAAAGACGCCCAGTAAAAAAATAGTTTTTGCAGATGAGATGCGCCTCGTTCCGAGTTCAGTGAAGTTAGTTTCAAAAGCAGCTCACTTCTGCTGCCTTCACTGAAAGAATTGGAAAGCTTTCGTTGGGCTAATAGTTGCACGACCAGGGAAAGTGTCAGTGCGTAAAGCAACCCCAACTTGTGAGGTATGATGAGATAGACAACAGTAGTTAGTACAAAAGGGCTCAAAGCAGTGAGGCGCTGTGTCCACCTCTTTGAAGTACTTCTGCGGGATATGAGTAAAAGGCCGCCAAAGCTCGCAGCAATTGCGCTCGACAAAATGCTTCCTTTGGCGGAGTAATGATATTGCATCGTCAATTGATAAAGCGGCCAGGCGGCGGTGAGAAAGACAAGGAAACCCATAATGTTCCACATTGAGCGCATATCTCGTACTAGGCTTCTGTATAAAGCTTGCGCTGGTTCTCTTGCTTGTTCAGGGAGGCTATGTGCCCGTATATTGGTTTTATTCATTTCGCTCACCTGTGTACCTGTTTTCGCTCAATCGTCAGCGGGTGAATACGGGAGCGTATTCCGACCAGGTCACAATCTTACTGTTGCTCTTGGAATTCAGCAATCCAGATGGTCGCTTGATTTGTCAGTACTCGAAAAACCTCTGACGACCGAGCGTTTTAATTTTCTAACATCACTCTCCTACGGATTTCACTTTCGCCTTTTTCACAGAACTGGACTGGTGATTGGAACGGCTACGCATGTAATTTTCGATAGAACCGTGCATCAAGGCTTCGCTCCGAAAGTTGGACTCATTCTACCGTCGATTTTAAGTGGTATAGTCCAGTCTTTGGGTCAGCATGCACGATTGTTACTGGTGGGCGAACTGGGTGCAGGTTGGTATCCCTATTCAAAATGGAAAGTGCAAGATGCAAAGGTCGAGTTTGAGGGCGGCGTCTATGATCAGATCACTCTTTCGTCTCAATTGGATCTTGGCCTGCAAAATAGTAATGTTATTTCAATCATAGCTGGGTGGAGACTTGCAGCTGATGATCTCATAGGTCAGCCCGTCGGTATCAATGTTCAGTCAGATTCTTTTCCCGTTTCTCGCCATGAAGGATGGTACATAGCTTTAGGTATTACAAGGCTGGTGACTGAAACTCTGACTGGCAGGCAGGAATGAGCAAACCATTTCTCTCAATCCAGAGGCCTGAATGAGAGAAATGCTCTTAGTTCGAAGCTGTATCGTCGACAAAAATTTTGATTATTTCGAACTCTTTCTCACCGCGTGGAAGGTTCACAGTGACAATTTCGCCAACGCGCTTGTTGATGAGAGAGGCTGCCAATGGACTCGACAGTGAGATCGCATTGTTCTTAAGATCAGCTTCAAGATCCCCCACAATTTTGTAGGTCTTTTCCTCTTGTTTTGCATCTTCGGTAACGTCACGCAGTGTTACGTTTGTTCCGAAGACTACTTTGTCCACACTACCGGGCTCTATTTGAATGATTTGGAGTCTGGTGAGCTTTTCCTCCAGCTCCATGATTCTTCCTTCAATGAAACTTTGACGTTCACGTGCGGAATGATATTCGGCATTTTCGGAGAGATCTCCGAGTGCTCGGGCGTCAGCGATTTCCGAAATAATCGTCGGTCGGTCGACTGTTTTTAGTTTTTTAAGTTCCTCTTTGATTTTTTCAAAACCAGCAGGAGTTATTGGAATAGGGTTCGTCATTTGAATGCCCCTCGCGTTTCGCAACAAAAAAAGAAATCGACCTGCTTCAATTTAAAGCGGCCGACGCAACTGACTACACAGTCGCTGTAGTAGATATCATGCCTTCTTCTGACCTTCAACGTACTTGAGTCTGAGGTCATAGAGTAATCCGTCGATCAAGTGTTGTTCATCTAGGTCCAAATTCCCTCGACTTTTTTCCTTTAACATCGACAACATTTCAATATTTTGTTCAGCTAATTCAAGATTGAAAGCAGTTTTTCCAGTGTCTGGCTCCGGGACAAGACCAAGGCCAACAAGTGCTGCATTTCCGAGCGAAAGAACAAGCAGGCTGAAAAGTGATGACGGTTGTTCCACAACAGATCTCCCCGAAATGGTGTACTCTGAGAGTATTGCACAAAAGAGTTGGCTCAGACAATTGCTCCGTCTGCTTCCATTCTTTGAGAGGGTTAGGTGCCTAGAGATTTTAGATTATAGCGAGATACAACAGGTCTTATATGCCATTTGCTCTTCAAGTCATCAAAGAAAACATTCCGGGTGAAGTCATTCCAATTGCTTCTGAGGGAATCACTTTGGGGCGTTCATCAGGTCACATTTTGTTTGAAGATGTGGAGATATCAGGGCTTCAATGCAGTATTAAGTTTATGAGCGGTGAACTTATTCTGACGGATCATGGCAGTCGAAATGGAACTTTTGTGAATGGCATAAAAATTGAGAAAGCCAAGCTGAAAGCGAGTGATACAATCCGCCTTGGAGACCATCAGTTTAGAGTCGTTGAGTGGCC
>JBEAPS010000203.1:0-13049 GCA_041164285.1 Pseudomonadota bacterium | reverse complement strand
AGCAACTTGGGCACTCATATTTGAACGTTGGAAAGCGCTTCGCTATCTTCAATCAAAGTCTGACGATTTCATGCAAGAGTTTTGGGAGTCAAAGAGCCTTTCCGATCTTAACGCCAAACTTAAAGATCTAGAATATTCCCCCGCGCGTGAGGTTTTTCGCTCTGGTTATAACGAAATGGTGCGAGTTTTGCAGGTACGCGAAAAGCGAGGTTTATCCTCAAACGCTCCACTTTCTATTGATACTGTGAGGCGTGCACTGGCAAAAGCGCGACAACTCGAGGAAGTACAGCTTTCTAGAAACATGACATTTCTCGCCGTTTCAGCATCGGCCTGTCCATTCATTGGATTGTTTGGAACTGTGGTTGGTATCATCCGCGCTTTTCATGACATTGGTCTGTCGGGTTCATCAAGTCTTGCCGCCGTGGCACCGGGAATTTCTGAGGCGCTCATTGCGACCGCACTTGGACTTGCCGCTGCAATTCCGGCCGTTGTAGCATTCAACTTCTTTAATGGTCGGGCTCGGCAACAGGTTTTAGTGCTTGAGGGCTTTTCAACCGATTTTCTGAATATTCTTGAGCGTCATTTCAACATTGGTCGAACGACTGACGGTGGTGTCACTCACCCTGCTGCGAATTCTGCGCTAACATCTATCGCAGACGCCTAAGTTTTAATTCAAAATCTGTCAAAGGATTGAGTCATGGGAATGAAAGCCGGTGACGGTGAGAACAGCGAGAGTATGTTTGGCCGGACTTCAATGCTTGCCGACATAAACATCACGCCTTTCGTTGATGTGATGCTAGTGCTTTTGATTATTTTTATGGTGACAGCACCATTTGCTGTTTCAGGCGTGGACATTCAATTGCCAAAATCAAAAACCAAAACTCTTTCTCTAGGTCAGGACCCTGTGGTTGTTTCGGTGTCCGGAAAGGGTGAGTTTTTCATTGGCAAGGTTGCTGTGAAACAACCCGATTTACAAACCAAGTTGCAAACCGCAATTGCTGGACAGGATATTCCCACTGTTTTTATTCGTGCTGATAAAGATGTTCCCTATGCAAAAGTGATGGATGCAATGGCCGCAGCTCACACTGCGGGTGCAAAAAAAATAGGAATGATGGGTGAAGGTCATTCGAGCGAAACAAGGGTTCGTTGATTCATGATAGGTTTGTCTCAGGAAAACTCAAAACCGCTGAGCGCATTGCCTCAGATCGATGGCGATGTCATGCTGTGGTCTGTTGAAACGCGCGCTTTGGTTTTAAGCGCTGAGCCATCCCTTGAAACCATCTCCATCGACGATCCAACAATCAAGCCCGATCCAGATCTGGATGTGCCATTTTCAGCCCGATTTATGCTTGATATGGAGCCTCGCGTTGATGAAAATGCTTTCGCCCAACGTCTAAAGTTAGATGGACTTGATGATGACTCAATTGGCCCATGGCCGCTAGGGCTTTCTTTATTGTGGCACGGACTCCTCATTGCAATAGTTCTCGGGTTCGCGCAGGCGGGAGAAGTTCGCAATCAGTTTCGTCCAAATGAGACTGAGGCAATCGAAGTGAGTTTTGGTATGTCACTTGATCTCAATAGGGCTCTTCCTGATGGCAAGGTCGATAAAGAAGTTTCCGATGCAGAGGCGACAAAGACTGCGCAACAGCTTCCGCAACTACCAAAACTGTTAGCGATAGACGCGGCGACTCCCGTTCCTACTGACACGTCACTCTCTTCGCCAGAAAGCGCTGTTTCAGAACCTACGTTTACACCTGAGCCATCTAATCGCGTGTCTGATAAAGCGCCCCCAACTCCAGGTCCAACAACCGATCAATCTGATCCTGCAGCTGGCAAAAAAATGAAGCTTGACGAGTTGGCAAAACGCCTGGAAAAAGAACAGCGGAAAGTCGGTGAACAAGAAAAGGCCGGCAATAGTAAGACTGCAACTAACGATGTGTACAAGCGTCCCAGCGATATCCCTGTTTCACCGCTTGGACAGGACATCCCCGCTGCTCCGAAAGGCCTGAATCAAGTAGGTTCAATTACGGGCAAAGTGAGTCAGAAGGTGAAAAGTGCTTATGCCCAGGCTGCAGCTTTGCACATGCGTAAACACTGGAGCTTGCCAGAGGTTTTGTCGTTTGAGTCAAGACTCGAAGTTGTTTTGGGCTTTGATATCAATACAACCGGACGCATTCTTGGTCGCGTGAAAGTTGTGCGCGGAAGCGGTAACGCGAGATTTGATGAAGAAGCCAAAAAAGCACTTGAGGCAGCCGGTCCGTTCCCAGGTCTTCCCAAGGAAATGGGCTCCAAGCTAACCTTGCGCATGAAGTTTTCACCGCAGAGTATCAACTTTTAAATGATGGAGTCTGACCGAGTGAAATTAATACTAATAACGAGAGCGTTGATACTTCTTTTTGGTTTAAATTTTGTTTCTACTATGATCTCAGCCTCTGCCTTTGCCAACGAAACTGAATCTGAACTCTTCATCGATGTCGGCCGTGCCGGGACTCGAAAGCTACGTATCGCGATACCCAAATTCAGTTCAGATCCGGGAACTGCGGTAACTGCCGCGGACAAAGATTTTGCAGCAGACAGGCTTGAGAGCATTTTTGAATTTACAAGTTCTTTTGAGTTTTTGGACGAAAAAAGCTTTTTGGCCAAGGGTGATTTTGTTTCCAAACCTATTCAATATGATGAATGGTCTCCCATCAATGCGGAAGCGGTCATATTTGGAAAGTTTGTTCCCAGTTCGAAGGTCGGCAAATTCACACTCGACTTGCGCTTTTACGACGTGAAAAGCAGGCAGCAATTATACGGTGTTCGATATTCGGACTTTGATGTGGGTGACCTTGAAAGAGTTCTGCGCCGTTTCGCAGATAAATGCATTGAAAAGCTGACCAAAGAGGCTGGAATTTTTTCAACGAAAGTTGCTTTTGCTGGATCGAGAAAGCCTGGTGAGTTGCGTCAAATTTTTATTTCAAACATCGATGGATCTGGGCTGCGACAAATTACTAACAACGGCGCAATCAACATGAGTCCGTCGTGGTCACCAGACGGGACCAAACTCACTTACACTTCGTTCCGCGAGGGTAAGGCCGATATTTACGTTTATAATATGCTGACCCAGAGAACAGCAAAACTAACCAGTGGTTTTGGAAACAACTCAGGTGCCAACTGGCATCCAGACGGGCGGGTCATTGCTTTTTCAGGTAGTCACTCTGGGCTGACCAGTATTTTTACTGTGAATTCGATCGACGGAGGCAATCGTAAAACATTCATCGCAGGCAGTGGCCTCGAGGTTGAACCCGCCTATTCGCCCGACGGGGCGAAGGTGGCGTTCGTCAGCGGTAGATTCGGCAATCCACATCTATTTGTTCGAGACTTGAGAAGCGATAAAGACGTTCGGATCACATTCGCAGGCTGGTACAATTCATCACCCTCGTGGCGTCGTGATGGCCGTAAACTCGCTTTTGCAGGCTACGACCGCGAAATCGACAGATACGACATTTTTACGGTCAATCCAGATGGGCGACAAATGGAACGTCTCACACTCGATCAGGGAGACAATGAAAAGCCGTCATGGTCACCCGATGGACGCTATATTGTTTTCCAGTCCAACCGAAAACAGCGTGGTCGCGGAAAAGCGAATACTTATAAACTTTATGTTATGTCACGAGACGGTGGAAATGTGAAACAGTTGGGAATACCGCTGCATGATATAGTTATGCCAGTTTGGAGCCCATATATGAATAGTGCGGATTAAACATATGCGAATTACCAAAGTTTATACGCGGGTGGGCGATAAAGGTACGACCAGTCTTGCAGACGGTTCAGCCGTTTCTAAGGATGACTTGCGCCTTGAGACGTATGGTACCGTTGATGAGCTCAATGCAGTTGTTGGTTTGTGCCGTTCTTCGTTGCAGCAGACTTTCGATATCGAGGAGCCACAGCGACAACTGATGGACGAGTGGTTAGAACGAGTTCAAAACGACCTCTTTAATTTGGGAGGAGACTTGGCAACTCCGCTCGCATCGCGCTGGGACTCGATGGTTGTCCTAGGCGACCGTGAGATATTGAATCTTGAACAAATGATTGATCATCTTCAGTTGGTCTTGCCACCCCTCCGTGAGTTTGTGCTTCCGGGTGGCACACGCCTAAACGCCGAGCTTCACCTGGCCCGCACAGTCTGCAGAAGGGCTGAACGAATTGCTGTTCAGTTGCAAGTGCAAGCCGAGATCAATCCAAAAGCTGTTCCATTTCTCAATCGCCTGTCTGATTTCTTTTTTGTAGCATCTCGGTGGGTTCAGCATTTGATGGGTCGCAAAGAGGTGACTTGGAGTAAACCTGGTGGTTTGCGCGAGCTTACGCTTCCTTCGTCCATCGAACACAATACGAAATAGTTGAAAACGTAAGAACCGCACTTTGTCCCACCGAAACGGGAGCAACACCAATTGGTGTGCCTGTAAATAACAAATCGCCTTCGCAAATTGGGAAAAATTGTGAGGCGTAAGATAGACACTCAGCTGGTTTAAAAAGCATTTCCTTGGCGCTAGATTGCTGTCTCAGTGTGTCATCGATGTGCAATGAAAATTTCTGATTTTCGATGTCCTGAAGCGCGGAAAATTCAAGCCATGGACCGACAATTGCAGCATCTGGAAACACTTTTCCGGTGGTCCAAGGCGCCCCCGCCTTTTTAGCAGATGTCTGCAAATCACGAAGCGTCATGTCGAGTCCGACGGTCACCGCATCGAGCGCATTGTGAGCTTCTTCAATGCTCATTCGAAAGCCCTCCCTTCTCACCCTGAACACCAATTCGATTTCATGATGGACAGCTGTCGAGTGACTCGGGAGAGTGAGCTCTAGGGCAGTGCCAGAGTTTGTATGGGTCCTGAGTACGCTCGGAGGTTTGAGAAACAGCACTGGTTTGTCCGGCTGCTTATCTCCGAGCTCCGCTGCGTGGTCTGGATAGTTTTTTCCGACACAAATGATTTTATCCACACCTGCTCCTTCAGCTGCTCCAGTAGGTTTTATTTCCTATGCCCCCTTAGTAGTCAATTTACAGTTTAACAGTCAACTAGCCCGCTATTGACTCGTCTTTGGCGTTGAAACTTTCGGCGGGAAGTGCGACCACAGTAGTTGCAGTTTTTCAAATGGGGTAATGAGCAAATGCAGTATCGCAACAATCGTGGATCAGGCTATCGTCCCAGACCCCCTAAGGGACCAGTGAAGCTGACGTTTGGAGTGATCCCCTCTCCTAATCAACCTGAGCAGCACACGCCGGTGATTCGTAAAGTAGAAGAACCAGTTTTTTCGCGTCAAGACATTGTTGGTACGCTCACACTCAAAAAGGTGCCCCTAGGTGAAGTGAGGCCACTTACACCCGAGTATCTCGAGAGGCTGCAAAGGAATCTTAAGAAAATTTATCTCGCAGGCATCACAACTTCAGGCCGCTCTCTTATCGACTGTCAGGACGGCGAATTGAAGGTTTCGTTTCCATACGAGCAGACCGCGGTTGAGCGAATGAAGGGGCTAGATAGGAATGAGCGCGCATGGGATCCCGATCAAAAAAACTGGCGAGTATTCGTTGGGGCATTTGATGACGTCTTTGATATTTTGGGACGTGGATTTAAGCTGAGCGAAGTCGCATATAACGCTATCCTAGAGTTTATATCTTCGTCTTACTATGCTTTCGTCGCTGGCGAGAACAAGCGACTTGGCAAGTTGACGGTGCGAGAGGCGTGGTTCGAGGATTTGTCGCACCTTGCTGAAAGCGATGTGAAGTTTGGTAGTTCATTCTTTCATATCGAGAAGCTGCCCGTGGAAAGCTTTTCCGATGATATAGCCCAAACTGTTGAACGGTGGCGCGGGGCTGTTGAAAGCTTTGAATTTGGTCGCAAGCCTTATCAGCATCAGCGCAGTGGTGTTGAGTTTTTACTGGTGAATGATTCCGCGGCACTTCTTGATGAAATGGGCTGCGGAAAGACCTTCCAAATTGTTTCAGCTCTGGGAGTTCTTTTCCAAGAAAAGGAAATCGATAGAGCGCTCATTGTTGTGCCGATGTCACTTCTAAAAACTTGGCAAGAAGAGTTAAAAGTTTCAATCAATGAGCCCTTCAAGGTTGTTTCTGGCACTCCCGCTCAGCGCGCAAAAGCGTTCAATAGTTTGGAGCGTATTTTTTTGGTTCACTATGAGGGACTGAGACTTGAGGAAGAGAGGTTCAAAGAGTGGATGGAGCAAGGCCGCTGCGCACTAGTGTTTGATGAGAGCCAGCGTATTAAAAATCTTCAAGCACAGACAACGCAGGCTGCTCTTCGGTTGCGTCCAGTTTCTAAGCGCTGTGTAATCGCAACTGGAACTCCGATAGCCAACCGCCCAATCGATTTGTTTTCTCAGTATCTCGTCATGGATCAGGGCGCCACATTCGGGACTAAATTCCCAGCTTTTAAAAATACGTTTTGTGAAATTGAAGTTCAAAAAATCAACGTAGGGCGAAAGACAATTCGCGTTGAGAAGTTCATTGGAACTCGGAATCCCGATGAGCTGCAAGCACGCATTCTAAAAACTAGTTTGCGCCGATTGAAGTCTGAAGTGCTCGACTTGCCACCCGTACTGTTTAAGGACTTTGTTGTTGAGCTTAAAGCCGAGCAAAAACACATGTACGCGCAAATGCGGGATCATTTACGCCTAGAAATCGGCAATATGTCAGACAAAGAAATCAGCGCTGATGCGGCAAATATCGTTGTTAAGCTATTGCGCTTATCTCAGATTGCATCGAATCCATCACTGCTAGATCCCGACTACAAGGGGTCGAACGCAAAGCAATCTGAGTTGGATGACTTGCTCGAAGATGTTTACTCTGACGACACAAAGAAAGTCATTCTTTGGTCTCACTACGTCGAAAACGTCCGCAGAACTGTAGAAAAGTATGCTGAAAAATATGGTGCAGTGGGTCATACTGGCGACATGTCGGTAGATGAGCGCGAGGCAAGCGTCAAAGCGTTTCAGGATAATCCCTCGTGCCGTTTGTTTGTTGCAACTCCGCAGTCTGCTAAAGAGGGTCTCACACTTTTGCCTCGTGATGGTCGCATGGTTGCTGATACTATGGTTTATGTTGACTTGAGTTTCGACAGCGGCTCCTATGTTCAGTCGCAAGCGCGTTTCCACCGTATTGGTCAGCAGGCTTTGCGCTGTCTTGTTGTGCATCTGGTTGCCGAGGGAACTGTTGATGAGTACATTCGTCGAACGGTCTTGGATAAACTCAAAACCGCAACTCAGGTTCTTGACGAAGGGCTTGGTGCGGGAACAATTGCATTGGCTGCAGACGCGCAGCTATCCAAGAAAGATATTCTTAACATTTTGAAATAAAATCATCGGTTTTTTACATTCGGTCAGAAACACTGACCGCCTGAGCAGTTGAGGAAGAGCTCACACCCAGCCACTTCGCCATCGCCGGCTACGGCTTCATTCGCGCCAGCGGCGTTGATTGTATCGTTTAAGCAGGACGGAATTGTGTAGGGTCCGATCTTTTGATTCTGCGGGACTGAACAACCCTTGTCGGCTGCTTGAGTGAGCTTGTTAACCTGCTCGCTGACAATGTTTATGTCCGAAGTGTTTCCAGATTTTGGAAAACAATCGCCTATCACTGAAATTGCTGTTTTGAATTGGTCTGCGATGCCACTCAGTTGAGTGATTAGGTCGTTCACCTCAACAGCTGCTGCGTTGATGGAAGTTGCTGATGCACTGCAACTGGCGCCTGCGCCAGAGCCAAGCTTTGAGGGGAGTGAAGAGAGGGTTGTTTGAGCTCGAGTTATTTTTTGCTGGAGCGTGGTGATTGTCGGCAGTGTGTATATTGCAGCTGTGAGACAGCGTTGAAATATGATTCTGCCTGAGTTTTTCTCAGGCGCTGAGTCGAGAATTTCAAGTGACTGCTGAATTTTTGATAGTTGATCGTCATCGAATTCTGGCAGTATCTCAGAGAGCGTGTTGAAGATATCGGAGCTTTGGGCGCTGGCATCGGACTGTTGTTTAATTGCCTTTACGGTTAAGTCGAACAGTCCAATTCCTGCGGTGCTTGCGAGTGCAATGGCATAGAGGCTTGCAGTGTCATTTGTTTTTTCAATCGACCATAACTTCGCCGCTGTTTGCTCTGCCTCAGAGTATTCCCCAGCATTCAGTTGAACTATTGTTTCCTCTTTAAGGGCTGTTGCGCTCTCTTTGGCTGCAAGTGGCCTGTATAGGCTCATTCCGCATGCTGTAAGGATTGAGAAGGTGAGTACGCATAAATGTGGGAACAATGTCCGGTGCGCCCTCATCACGACCCCACCTTTTTGGGTGAGCTTGCTTCCGTGAAATTGTTGTAGTTCCGAGTTGCTGTGGGGTGAAGCTTGACCAGATTTGGAATGTTGTGTTGCAAGCCCATAAAATACATCATGCGGGCAAGAGCTTCGGTAGCTGGGTCCTTGTGCGTTCCATCACTGTATAAATTGTCAAGCAGGCGAGCAGCTTCGTCTATCTGTTCGAGCTCAATGTGCAGGCTAATCTGATCCCAAAGCTTGAATGAAAGTTCTGGATGAAGACTTTGTATTCTCTGATAACACTTTAGCGTATTGAAAAATAGAGAGTTTCTTTTCAGAAAATATGCGTATTCCGACAAAACACGTAGATCTCGTGGCCGTTCTCGTAGAAGCTTCCGAAATCGATCGTTTGCTTTCGACATCAAGCCCTGACTCATCTCAAGCTTGAGCAAAGCTATTTCTGCATGCCGTTTGAATTGCGGAATTTCTCTGAGTCTGTTGAGCTGTGTTTCAATGCCTGTGGTATGACCTTGTAGCAAGGCTTTTGAGACTTGGTGTGCGAGTGTAATTGCAGGGTCATTTGGCAGAGGAATTACGGATTTGACGATTTTTTCTGCCGATGCCATTTGGATCGGTTTTTTCAGTAAGCCAACAGCCCCAATGCTTTGGTAAAACGCATCAAACAAGTGATTGTCGGCTGGTGCTGTGAACACATAGGGAAGAAGTTGGTTTCCCAGAATTTTATAAATGCCCTCGAAAACCTGCATGCCATCACTGATGCCATCGCTATGGTCGATAAAAACAATCGGCCAGTGGCTCGTGTGGATGAGGTTGGACACTTCGAGTGGATTGGTTGTGACAATCGTTTGCCGAAATCCGAGTTTGAATAGGAACTCTCTCAGGATTTGGACAAATCCTGATGCTCTTTCATCTGCGAATATGATGCCTCGCGGCTGCACTGCCACAGGTGGATGACCTCCCCAACGAAGTGATCTCAAATCACTAACCCAACTTTATTGCAGTGGGTTTCAGCCGAGAGTGAAAAAATGTCTTGTTTGGTCGAGTTTATGGCGCTTTTTGATTCTGTATTTCAGCGCGAGGCCTGCCGATAGCGTCTCAAAAGGGGGATGAGGGTGCAATCGAGACCTGGCAGAATTGTGAGCTTTCTCGCTCGCGGAATTGCGGCAGCCGGTGTCGGTGTCGTGTTTCCGTTGTTGGGTCTCGCTGCGGAACAACTTCCACCGTCAAGGAGCTTTGCGAATCTGAGAGCGTTGGGTCTGGGAGTAACACCTGTTGCTCTTCAGGGCCTCTCCCATGGCAGCACGAGCGGACAGAATCCAGCTTGGGTCGGCCTCGATGGCAAGGCGCGCCAGAAAGAAACTTTGCGCAGTCTTTATTTTCCTGAAGTCACGGCTGGAGCCAATGGAACGACCCGCTCGTTAGCAAAGGCTTATTTCAATGGGCAGGGATCCACTCAGCAATCAATCGAAGACTTCCTAAAAGCGGCTAAGAATGAGCAAACTCCTTATGGATTCTTTGAGCTGGCTCCGTCTTTGAGTTTCCTGCGCTTCCAGATGGCTATGTTTGCTCGTGTTGAGGTCGAGGGTTACGTTTGGTCTCGTTCTGATTCATCTAGCGTGCAGGCCGATTCGCTAGAGACTGGAGACGTAGATGGTATTTTTGGTCTCACAGGCTCTGACTCCCAAATGCTAGTACGAGCAGAAATTTTACGAGGCGCTCGTTTGGCTTTTTCGATTCCATACAAGAACACGGGTGTTTATCTTGGTTTACAAGCTCGTCCGACGTGGCGTTCGGAGTATTCCGGAGATGTGAGCTTGTCTGAGCCGTTGGCTGAACAAGCTGCAACAGAGCTGAAGGCAAAATTCAACGAGAGTAGTGGAATACCCCTCGACTTAGCCGCGACCATTCGGTTAGCGCGGGTAAAATTGATGCCCACTGTGGGGGTCATGGTCGATGACTTTTCCGATACTCTTTTCAAAGCCAACAAGAACACTCACCAATCTCTCATTCAAAGATCTAATTTGAAGATTGGTGCCTCTGTGTGGGCAGTTCAAGGTAAGTCAGTTGCTATTCAATGCACGGTGGCTGGCCATCATTTGAACGACGAGCGTGTGTCAGGTGTAGACAAGGTTGGAGTGGCCTGTGAGAGTCATATTCGGGGTAATCAGGAGGCGGATATGATAGTCAATGCGCCCATGGTCCTCAGATTCGGTTGGAATTCTCGCGGTGTGTCCTATGGGGGGCACTGGAACTCTCCACTTGGATTGGTTGAGATTGCAAGTGCACCGGTGCGGGTACTCGGCCCCGCTGGATTTTCGGAGCGACTCGATCAGCGCTACTTTGTGAAGTTGTCGGTCGATGTTTCCGGCCCTTGAATTGCCTCTTTTGATTGGTTCGTCTATAGGAGTCCGATGCGTATGCGGCTGCCCAGCGGCTGTGTTCGAGCGGACGTGGCGAAATTGGTAGACGCACTGGTCTTAGAAGCCAGCGCCGAGAGGCATGTGAGTTCGAGTCTCACCGTCCGCACCACCCCTCCCCTGAAATTGACTAACACTCGTTACTGTCGGTTTTGATTGCCTGAAAACAAAAGCTTTTGGATGGTGCTGGTCAAGTTGTTGAGTAATGGCTGATGAGCTTCCGCGCATGCTTGCTGATACCCCAGCAATAGGCAGATAGATTTTCTCAGAATATCTTCATTAACCGAAGTTTCCTGAGTGGCCGAGCTCATCTGTTGAGTGCTGCTGGCATCGGAGTGAATATGTGTGAACACTTTGCCATTCCGCAGTTCAGTTGTGCGATAAGTTTCTTTTTCTCTATACTTTATGACTGCTTCTTCGATGGTGTTTTTAGTTGTTTTGCTTTGCCGCAAAACAATATCGGTTGGACCATCTCCACGAAAGCAGAGCCAGTCGGAGGAGTCGTAGGGAGGCTTCAGTACCGCCTTATCGACAGGTGAAAGGTGTTCTCCCAATCTCATGAATTCAATGAATCTGCGCAGGAATATGAGAACACTCGCGGTGTCGTGACAAAACGCATAACCGAGCCGTTGCTTGCTTTCAAAAACGCGTATGGAACGACCGACAGTACCAACTCCGAGCATAATGATTTCTACGTCTGATGTACGTGGTAGTGTGTCTACGAGCGACTCGTGTTCAGGCTTGTCAATTGCCACTGAAAAGCCACCGTAACTGATGTCCTGTAGCGGCAATGCGATAGATTTTTCAAAGATCACGTGTCCGCTCGTATTTTCTCTACTAAGTGCATAACGCTGCGAAACGCGTCGTTCAGAAAGTTTTGGTGCCGCCATCAGAGTCTTCTCCTGCGTCGGTGGACACCGGCAGTCAAATACCGGCGCATCGGTCAGGGTAACACCTGCAGCTCATGTGGCGACAGGGGTTCGGTGTCAATCTTTCACCTCACCCCCGAATTTTCAGCAGATTTAATTGAATTATTTAGTTGCGCTCAAATTCGATGACTTCGTAGTCAGCTGAAATGAGATCTATACCCTGCCAAGATGCAAAGCATGTGTCATCCATGAGTGTTCCGATAAATGCACCATCGGTCTGGAGAATGCGACACAGTGACTCTAGCTCTGACTGGTGCGCGAGAGTGGACTGTTGCCCTTGGTGTGGCAGTTGAGACGGGTTTCCGAGTTGTTCACGAACCTCGGCAAACGGATGGCTTAAGGTCCAGCGTCTGTAGCCGCTGTTCATTGGAGATATCCAGCTGTGCGCGCTGTCGCCGCCGAGTAGATCAAAGCCAATACTCACCGCATGACCACGACGGTAAACAGGCGAATAATAATTACATGCACCAGCGTGATAGCCTCCGTAGCTCCATCGGCCAAGATTATCCGAGAGTCTACAAATACGTATATCAGTTCGACCGTACACAGGTGAGTTCCACCAACCGCCTATCACGAGTCCCGTTGGGGGGGCGTAGTGCGAGCCCGCAATTACTGGTGGATAAGGATGCCAATAAAAAGGCTGGGCTTCACCTTGATTCGACAATAGGGGGCTTGAGCACAACAGAGCCGCGGCCATGAATTTTGAGTACGTCATGATGTTCTCCTTTTGCTTGATTTAAATTTGGACGTTTGAATTGAAGTGCGCGTCATAACGTCGAAAAAAACGCACACGATGAGCATGGCGATCTCTTTGATCCCGAACTAGTGTGCGACATGAGAATTTCGAAAGAATAGAGCGAACTAGTTTCGTTCAAATAAGGCGAGGCATTTGCTCATGGCCAGCTGGCACTGATGAAGGTCTTCGCGCATCTGGCCGGTCGTTTGAAAGGTTTTCAGCGCACCGAAATTTTTAACGCTAATTCCATGCTGTAAAAAGCAACGTGCAAGAAACGCTCGGGCAGTTCTGCGATTCCCATCCATAAATGGGCGAATCGTCATCAGTCTGAGCCACAGACGAGCAGAGGCATTGATGAGTGCAGGAGCGGCAGGGTCTGTGTCTAAGGTTTTGTGGAAGTCGCGCAAACAATCGCGCAGTTCCTGAGTCACTCGTAAACCAGCCGGACAGCGGTATGACCAGCCGCGACAATCGGCAGCTGCAACTACGCGAGTGCGCACTGTTGGAACACCTTTGAGGCGTCGAATCTTGGCATTCAAGAGACGCAAATCGTAAATCCAGGCGTCTTCACGTTGAGTATGGCTCAGGCGAGTCACGCGCACTTCTCCAGTGGTACACATATCAGTTTCGAAATCGTTCGGCCGGATGGATGCACAATTTCATTCCCCGA
>JBEAPS010000202.1:0-4369 GCA_041164285.1 Pseudomonadota bacterium | reverse complement strand
TTAGAAGTCCGTTTCCAGCCAGAGATGAGCTGATATCCTGCAGTCCGTCATTTGAGCCAATAAGGTATGTTTTAAAGGGCTGAAAGAATTCCTCCAAATTGAGTGGAGATTTTCCGGCCGTAGCACTGTAGTTATGGATCAGACTCCAACTGTTGCTCTTGTGCCTAACGCTACTTTTGAGTTCTACCGAGTAGTTTTCAAAACTAACGGGATCGACGCTTGTCCCGTCGCCGGCTTTTGCTGCCCCCACACTTCGGGTGCTTTTCACCTCAAATCTCAAATTTGAATTTGCGCTGATGGGTTCTTTAGCCAGATCAGAAACTGGCTTTGTGAAAAAAGTTTTCTCCCAGATAGACTGATTGATGCTGCCACCCGCAGTAAGAAGAGTGGCGTTTTGAGCTCCCAGTTTTTCATCAATTGTAAAAATATTTCCGGAGTTTGGTCGAATTGCCGAGATTTTCGCAGTCCACGTTGTATCAGTTGACGAACGGATGAGTGTACGTTTCCACTCCAAATCAAGACCGAACTCTCTCAAAGAAACATATCTAAGATACTGGGTGTTTGCGCTGCGCCTGTCTTCTGCGCACTGCTCGACTGAGTTCGAGTTTGGAAGGCGGCATCGATACCCGTAAGCAACTCCGTTGAAGCGAGGTCGGAAGTAGGTGTTCGCTCTTAATCCATCGAACACTCGGTTTACATAGACATTGATTTCCAGACCAGCATTGTCAAGCTTCTCCGAGGTCTCTGGGTCGTCAAGGTACGAAAAAAAGAGTTGAATATAAAAGCGTTCCAATTCGTCAACAATTGGTCGAGAAAAAAGTCCATAGGACCATGTTCCTCCGCCAAGAAAGGGCGGAGTCACGTTTGGATAGGTCATCCAATGTTTAAAGCGGTAAGGAGCGGGAACTGTAGTGATAGGCGCGAGGTCCTGTTGATTAGGTTCGGCGGCAAGAACTGAATCGGGGTCAGAGGTAGAAACGTTAGAAACATTTTCTAGACTCGTTTCATCATTGGATGCAATCACCGCGACAGGCTGAGGCAATGCGCCCCGCAAGGCCTTGGCATATTCAACGAAAGGCGGTGTGTATGGGGTGAAAGTAGGTTTTTGCCACCATTTTGATGACTCCGGAGTTCGGATTATCCATTCCAAATGCGAGGTTCGCAGTGATGTGAGCGAAGCTGACCAGAGTTGAAAATTGTTGCCTGAAAAGATTTTAAGCAAAACTTGGTCTTCTGTTGGACCAGGATAAAGTCTTGAGATCCAGTCGGGAACTCCACTTATCAACTCGGCCTGCCCTTTATTCCAAGTCATCAACGCTTGTATGTTGTTCCAACCGACAAGCAAGAGGAATGAATCGGGACCTGTTATGAGAGCATCTTGAATGACGAAGGTACCTTGCGGAACAAGAGTGGTAGGAGCTTCTCCGTGGCAAAGCTTTTCAAGTGATGTGAGTTCTTGGCCTGCATCGACGATGACGTAGGCGCAAAGCGATGTTTCAGACTCATTATATGCATCGTGCGGACGAACAATCTGGACGGAGTTGGGCGTAGTCCATTCTCCCACGATTGTGTGCTGTTCGAGAGCAGAGTTCATAATGAACAGCTTGCTTGCCGTGTCTTGTAGTGTCAGCACTGCAGCTGTTTTTGGAGCGATTGCAACAATAGAGTCGATAATAGGTGCGGATTCATTTTCTGTAGCAATTGGAAAGTCGACACGCCGTGTGATGGCATTGTCGTTAATATCACTTAGGCGACCAGAAAAACTATAAAAAGAGACGATTCCGCCACGGGTTCTGTTGGGGGCTTTGAGCTCGCGCGCTGACCAAAAACCACCGTCAGTGTGCTCTTTGCGGTGAGAAGTGAGCAAGTCATAGCTGACCATCGAAAGCTCTTGCATCTTCGCGTCTGTCTGTTCATCGAGTGTGCTGTTTTTGTATTTTCTAATGATGAGCCCACCAGGAGTGGACGCCGTTGCAAAGTCAGGGGAAATCAAACGGTCTTTATCGACAAGTAAGTCGTAGCCATTGAACATGTCAAAAACTTTATTGCTATTCGGAGTGTCACCGATGCGCGGCATTCCTTCGAGGTCTGCAATAATGCTCTTTTTCGTTTCGGCTTTGAAATCTTCGTACAAATCGCCGGGCCATTTTTGGGTTAAATTCTTAATCAGCAAATATGAACCACTGTAAAACGGCGGTATCAGCTGATAGTTTCTCAACCCTTGATGCAGACGCTGTAGGTTTTTGTGCGGTGTTTTCTCGAAAAAGTATTTAAAAAAGCGACCCGCTGTCACGTATCCGAGATTGGCCGTGAGGCCTGAAACTTTATAGAGTGCGTGGAGTCTGTCCCAGCTCAGAAACGCATCATTGAGCGCCATGGAACGTAGCATGCCCTCAGTTTGTAACCTGCCGACGGACTCGGTTAGATACTCGGGAAGGCCCTCGAGCCACCACGTGGGCAACATTGCAAGCATGAAGGCGCGTCCTGCAGGGCCGACGTTTAAATCAATGTGCTCATACATCAGCCGGTGTGCAAGCTCATGTTGAAAGAGTGCCGCCGGAGGAGGAGTTGTCGACTGAATTTCAATTGTCTGCGGAATAAAATTGGCAAACGATGCTCCGTCGGTCCGAGAACTGATGAGTACCGCTATTTTTTCGAAATTTGAAACTTTAGTTGTTTCAAGATTTTGCAGGGGCGCCAGAGGCTGTCCCTTGAGGGTTGTGCCTAATAGCAAACTGAAGTCTGAATATGCTGCTTCAAGCGATTTGAGAGCATGTTCACCTAGCTTCGGTTGACTTGAGTCATAATAAATTATGAATTTGTCATTTTCGATACGAGCCCATGTGACATCAGCTTGTGTGCCAGCTGAGTATTGCATGATTGACAGTGGAACTGCTGTCGCACCGCTCGGTTTCCACATTGAGATTATGAGAGTCATTGTCGATAACAAATGCTTAATTGTTTGCCTGATGTGTTTCAGCTTCATAGATTACTTTCCATCTTGTGAAGGTGTGCTGAGGCCCGCGCCAGGTCGGCCTCAGTGTCAATTCCAAAAGGTGCATCGGCTGCGTCCACAACTATGATTTTCCAGCCGGCTTCTAGGGCACGAAGCTGTTCGAGTCCTTCTGCAAGCTCAAGACGACTAGGCTCAAGTTTTGTAAATTTCTGTAAAGCCGAGAGTCGAAATGCGTAAACTCCAACGTGTTGCAGGAATGGAATGCTGTCGGTCTCAAGGTGTGTCACAGCTGCACTGCTCAAAGGCTCAGAAGCTCCCCAAAGAGATCGTGGCCAAGGTACCGGTGAACGCGTGAAGTACAAAGCGTCACCATTGTGATTACGAACCACCTTGACGCATGAAGGAGTTATAAATTGTTGGACAGAATTGTTTTTGAACGCAAGGGTACCCATAGGATACGCCGGGTTCTTCTCCATTGTCTGAATGAGGTTCAGTACGTCCTCGATACAAAAAAATGGCTCATCACCCTGTAAGTTCACTACCAACGTGTCAGGCGACAATGCTGTCGTTTCATCGAGGTAAAGTTTACGTATGACATATTCAACTCGGTCAGTCCCTGAGGGAAGCTCAGGTGGAGACATTTCTACCCTGATTTGTGAAGTTTTCAATGCTTTTTGAATTTCCTCGCAGTCAGTTGCGACCAGAGCCAGAGTTTCAGCCTCCGAGAGGCTAAGTCTGCTTCGAACTTGTAGCAGACAATGTTGAACGCGTTTAACAACTCGAACAATGAGAGGTTGCTCGCCGAGTGAGGCAAGAGGCTTGTTTTTGAGTCGAGTTGATCCAATTCGTGCTGGAACAGCAATAATAATCTTTGGTTTGGGGGGGCCTTCTTTGTTGTGTTCTGTATCGGAGCGTGGCATTTTGTTTTTCCTTCTGTATTGTCCGTCCACTCTAGCAGTTGTAGGCTATAGACTAAATACCTCGCTGGGTTTGTTTTGTGGAGGCTATCCAAGGTGCCAAGACCTGTCTCAGATACCGTCGCTGGCGGTTTGCCGCTGTGGGATACATATGAGGCACTCTTTTTTTTGTTGACCGGTGCTTTTCTCGGCCTCATTCTTGGATTTCTATTTCCATCACTCTGGCGTTCTTTTCGACGTCGTTTTCGAAAAACCGATAGGTTTAAGCCCGATCGCCTGTCTGCAGGGCATCTATATGATCGGCCGGGTTCGTTTCAGTCTGACAAGCTTCAAAGTTTGAATGAAGAAGACGACAGCCAAGTGGAATTGAGTGTTGGAGCCCTGTTCGTTGCAGCCAGATTTGCTGTTCAAGAGTCAGCCTATCGGGAAGCGGTTGCACTTTATTTGCAGATTCTTGGCTCAGAGGCGGTCTCCCGTGTTCAGACAAACAAAGCCA
>JBEAPS010000201.1:0-8455 GCA_041164285.1 Pseudomonadota bacterium | reverse complement strand
TTGTGACTTATACCCAATGAAGCTTTCAGACAGAGGAGTTTCATACGTTTTGACAAGTTCACCTCCGGCATCAGAAAAATCTGCCGATCAGAGAAAGATCAATGATGCATTCGATGCCTATTTAAGCCGATTAGGGTTGCGCCAGACAAAGCAGCGCCGTGTCATCGTTGAGGCGGTGCTCACTGCAGGGCCGCACGTTGATGCGGAGACCATCATGAATCAGGCGCGACAGATCGATAAAAGCGTGGGTCTTGCAACTGTTTATCGAACACTTCAGCTCATGACCGCAGCGGGCATCCTGCTGGAGCACTCCTTTGGAAAGGAGCGCAGCACATTCGAATTCGTGACTCCTGACACCGAGCACCACGACCATCTTATTTGCAATCAATGCGGCAGCATTGTTGAATTTTATGATGATGCCATCGAGAATCTGCAACTTGAAGTAGCAAAAAAACTTGGGTTTAAGCTTAAAACACATCGCATGGAGCTTTTCGCCGATTGCCTAAAACCAGAAACTTGCGTACGGCGAAAATCACTAAGAGGGTTATAAATTTATGAGCGCAACACTGCGAGAAACCGAATCGTTCTGTTCTATCAAACCAAAAACGAAAATTTTGTGGTCACTCTCTGAGCGCTCATTTGATCAGCAATCCCCTTCGCAGCTCGCATCGACTATTTGCGATCTGCAAGTTGATGCACTTCGCTTTGTCGTAACACCCTCAGTACTCCCAAGCCTTCAGCGGGTCAGAGACGAAATTACCAACAGCTTCCGCAGTAAATCAAAATGCCCCAACCCTGCCGGACAAATTCCTTTTGTCTGCGATCTTGTTGGCCGTCGCGCACGCCTACGTGTTCCAAGTGGGAAAATGGACATCGAGGCTAATGAGGAATTCAACCTCGTCATCAGAACAGACTACGATGCTTCAGTGCATCCAACTGGACGACCTGAACCGACAAGTTTAGAGCTTGTTGTTAGCTCTCAAGACATGGTTGCGAGCTTGAACACTGGCACCGTGCTCAATGTATCATTTGGCCAAACACTTCTTGAAATCAAACAATTGGAGCGCTCAGGCTCAGGTTTACTGGCAACTGTTGTTTCTCGACAAACAACGAGTCTCCTTTCAGGGATGGAAGTGCAGAGCAACGCAATGAACACTTCTTTGTTGCCATTACTGCCACAAGATGAAGAAGTCATTTCTCACAGATTCATGCAAGTGGCAGACTACGTCATTGTGCATGGAATTAAAGGAAAAGATGAGCTACTTCAATTGAAGGCGCGAATTATGCCCGAAAAGTCAGGACAGGGCTCTATCCGTCACCCGAGTATCTCTGTGGGCCCTGCAGTGCGTGACAGCAAAGCCACTCTGCCTCCCAGATGGATCTGGAAAGTTGACTCCAAAGAAAGTTTAGAACTTCTTTCAGAAGTGCTTGAGTGCGTGGATGGTGTGCTCATCAGCCGTTCAGAGCTTGGTCTATCAATTCCGGCAAACAGCCTTCCTATTGTTCAAAAAGAGCTTATTGCAACGTGCAATCATTCGGCCAAGATCGTAATTGTCGCTTCCGAGCTCATGTACTCAATGCGTATCAATCCTAATCCGACGCGCGCCGAAGTGAGTGACATGGCCAACGCAGCCGCTGACGGAGCAGATGCAATCTTGCTTGCCGAGGAAGTCACTGAAGGGCCATTTGGCTCACTTGTGGCTCAAATGTCACGAGAAACGTTGGTAAATGCTGCACCATTCTTGGAATCAAACTGGAACCGAGTTGAATTTCAATCAAAGACAGATGAAGAGGCAATCGCCTATGGCGCACTCAAGGTGGCACGCGATATTGGTGCTCGAGCCATTGTGTGCCTCACTGAGGGCGGATACACGGCATACCGCTTGGCATCGTTGCGTACACCCATCGATATTATAGCAATTTCCTATAACGAAAACATCATGCGTCAGCTCAATCTGGTCAATGCAGTTCAGGGAATGACCATCGAAAGCTCACTGCCTTTCGACCAGATTTTAGCCGACACAAAGCAGAAGTTGAGCCATTCTTTTGGTTTTGGAAAGGGCGACAGAATCGTCTTTGTATCGCTGACCGCGTCGAGTATTTCGGAACGTAATTCTAATATTTTTACAGTTCAGGAAATTGACTGAAGCAGACGCTCACGAGCGAGCTAATGGGCCCATTGCGCCTGCACAACGGCGCTGCTCAATTTTTTCAAGCTTATTGCTAACAGCTGTTTCGAGAGCAACCCCACGGGCATTGCAGTAGTTCATAAGCGCAATGAAGACATCAGCTGCTTCGTCTGACAGCTTCGCTAATTCAACGTCACGCTCCGGATCGCGCCAAATTTTCTTTTCAAGATTCGCAAGCTCACCCACTTCACCCGCAAGCTCAAGCGCGAAAAAAGAAGGACTGCGCTGACCAAACGCTTGCAATTGATACTCGAGAAAAGATTTTTGTGTTACCGCCAGCCCCTGAACCTGCGGTGGAGTCAAAGCTGGCGGCGTTGGGCTTTCTTTCACAGAAAGCCTTTAGTGATATTCATAAGTTCAACATTCGCAGCAACTGACTTTTTGAATGCTTCGCTTTCCGCGGGACTAAGTTCAAATTCGTAGATGCGCTCAACGCCTTTGTTTGTCAGTTTTACAGGCACACCAACAAAGCACCCAGAGACACCAAACTCACCGTTGAGTTCAACTGAGCAGGGAAGAACACGTCCTTGGTTACGAACAATAGCTTCAATCATGAGAGCAGTTCCAGAGCCTGGAGCGAGCCATGCTGAAGTTCCAATGAGGGCAGTGAGCTCTGCACCGCCCTTTTTGGTGCGCTCAATTACGTCAGTAAGCTGTTCTTGAGTGAGAATTTTATTAAGTGGTACACCACCGACGGCAGCGGTTGAGGTGACAGGTACCATGTCTTTATCAGTGTGCGCACCAAGAACTATTGCATGCACATCTTTTACAGACGCACCTGTCGCCTGAGCGATATTTGTACGGAAGCGCGCAGAATCCAGAGTCCCTGCAGAGCCAATGACGCGCTCGCGCGGAAAACCCGTAACCTGTTTTGCAACATAAACCATTGCGTCGAGCGGATTTGATACGACAATCAAAATTGAGTTTGGAGCATATTTTTTGACGTTGAGACAAATCTCTTTCACGATGCCGGCATTGGTATTGACGAGTTCTTCGCGGCTTTGGCCAGGCTTACGAGGAACACCTGCTGTCATGACGACAACGTCTGCATCCTGGAGGAGTGAGGGGTCACTGCCCGCGGTGCACGCATTGTTGAAACCCTCAAATGGACCACATTGAGTGAGATCGAGACCTCGCCCTTTGGCAACATCGCCCTTCAAGTCGATCAAAACGAGTTCACCCAGTTCTTTGACAGCTGCCCAGTGAGAGACTGCTGCACCTACGTTGCCACCGGCACCAACAATTGCGATCTTTGGACGCTTAATCATGACATTGCTCCCATGTATGGTTTGTTTGGTTTATCTGCGATGAATAAACGGGTTGCCCCGGACAGCCACATCTGCTGCGTTATATTTATATATCCGCACTCACGCAGTGTCTGGGCAAACCCTTCAGCGCTGGGCATTGTCCCCACAGATGCGGGCAAATATTGATAGGCAGTCTTGTCAGAAATAAGACCACCCACCTTCGGCAGGACATTTGTGAAATAAAAGTCGAAAACCTTGGCAAAAGCGGTGCTGTGTGGCTGAAAGAACTCCAGCACAAGAAGTCGTCCGCCTGGTTTTAGGACACGAAACATTTCACGGACAGCCTGCTCTCGGTTGTCGACGTTTCTCAGACCAAATGCAATTGACACTGCATGGGCCGATTCATTTTCAACTGGCAACGCTTCAGCCGAAGCTTGAGTGTATGAGCAATTTATACTCGACTTCCTGAGCCATTTGCCGACGTCAGGCCGACTCTCGCCTCTGCGGAGCATTTCGAATGAAATGTCGAAGCCCCTGATTTGAGAGTAGTCGGAGCGCATTTTTGCGACTGTGAGAATAACGTCTCCCGTGCCACATGCAACATCATACAAGATGCCACATTTGTCTGACTGAGCTGGAAGACTTTTTGCAAGTGCTTTTCTCCAGCGAACATCTTGACGCGCACTGAGCAAGCGATTGAGAAGGTCATATCGATCAGCAATCTTGTCGAACATCTTCTGTACACGCTGCGACTTTTCGCTCAGGCGTAAAAGTTCGTTCGGTCTGAGGACCACGGCACAATCCTTTCGTGAGGGCGGAATGAGTCAGACATACAGGACTCGAACTCAGGTGTACGCCCCAGTGCCAGAATGTGCAACTAAACTTGGCTCAAAAGCCTGTGTACATGCGTCTTGCTCACTCTTCGGACGGGATCGCCTGAGTCGCCGACAGGAGTTAATCCGGCAGGCCAGAGAAATGCCTGCCCACACTGCATAGTGACGCCAAAATGAGCACTTTCTACAATGGTCTGATTCCACTGCCCGATGAGCTCCCGAAACAGCCGACCCGCCTCACCAGATGGCACGACACCGCTTCCGGCCTCAGCCGTAACGACCATGACTGAGCCAGGCAACTGCCTGAGAGACTTAAGCAGCTGCTGAAACTCAATTTCAAGATGGGTCCGCATTTGAGAATGAGAATAGCGCGTGACTGCATGCTGCATTTGAGCGGCAAGCCAAAGATTAAGGCTATCCAAAACAAAGACTGAATTAGGGTTCATATGAGGCACTGACGAGGTGTCCACTGGCCATGCAGCGGGTCCTTCGAGAGTGACCCAGTTCTTCTTCCTTGCAGACCGCAACGACTGCAGCCTTTCTTGCCATTCGGGATCATGAGGAATTTCGACTGCTGTTCCCCACCAAATGACGTTATCGAGCGGCTCACAAACGCTGGCAGCAAACTCTGTTTTTCCGCTTTTTGCACCACCCACAATGCTGATCCATACACCCATTAGGATCTTTTCCTCTCGCTAAAGCGCATAATGACGTCGAGAAACGCAGCGATTTTATCTGCCGAAATTATATCAAGAGTGTCTTCTTTGGTATGCCACTCAGCCAAATTGGTCCAATCAATAACGTGGATGAGAGGCACGCCCATGCGCAAAAATGGAAGATGATCGTCTTCGACACTCAATGGAACGCGCCTCAGCTGCACCGCACCGCGCAACGCTACCAGCTGTTCAGATAAAAGTGGATCGCTCCCTTCCGTAATGAATAAATTTTGCTTCTTGTGCCCAATCATGTCGATATTGAGTAGCAGTTTAATTGGCTTTTTACGTTTCCAGACAACATTTTGGCCGCTACGTGGCAATCGGTTTACAAAGTCACGCGAGCCATAGAGATTGTCACGCACTCCAAGAAGGCGCTCGCCGTCGCTCCACTCCGGCAGGAATGCCTCTTCTCCGTCAAAAAATGCCAGCACAACATCACAATCAAACCAAGTTCCAGAAGACTTTTGTCTGGGAATAAGAGCCTGTGAAGGATGCATCCAAAGCCGAGCCAGTTCCAACATTAAAGCGGTTGACGATCCACCATCGTTGGCACCGACGAATCGGGTACCCGCGGGAAAGTATTTACTATCGTAGTGCCCAGCAATGATAAATGCACAGTCGTCAGGACCTGCACGTGAAGCAATCACGTTCCGGCCAGTTCGCTCCTCAAAACGGATTTCTTTTTTTTGATTTGCTTCTGCGGCTACCTGTAACGGAACACGTACGGTGAATCTTTGCTCCTCAACCTTCCAGCCCCAATGTCGCAAAAGTTTAGCCATCCATTGGGCCAATTTTTTTTGCTGAATGCTGCCTAAGGGGTGAGGCTCGCGAGTAATCACTTTCAACGCTTTTTCAATATTGGCAACACTCGGAGCTGAGGGTCGATTCTGAAACTTGGAAGGCGAAGGCCAATCCTGCCGTGAAACGTCAACACTACTACCATAAGCAGTTGAGCTCAGGACAGGGAAATGTTCGAATACCCTGCATTGCTGAGCAAAGATAAGAAGGCCACAAACAAGTGAGCATCCAAAATGCTTGGCAGAGTTTGAAAATCTCGTTATCACAGCGCCACCGTTTCGTGAGGGAGTCAGTGTATGAGAATCTTATTGTGTAATGATGATGGATACCAAGCATTGGGCATCCAAACATTGGCAACCACACTCCGCAACGCTGGACATGATATCACAATCGTTGCTCCCCATGAGGAGCGAAGCGGTCAGTCACATGCAATGACGTTTTTCCGCCCCGTTATGGTAAGAAAAATAGACACACAAACATATGCCGTACATGGTACACCCGCAGACTGTGCATTTCTCGCGCTTCATGATCTTTTCAAAAATGAAAAATTCGATCTCGTCGTCTCAGGCATCAATCATGGCCTAAACGTGGGTTGGGATGTCAACTACAGCGGAACAGTTGGAGCTGCGACAGAGGCTGCATCGCTAGGGCATAAAGCCATAGCAGTGTCTGTTGATCTCGATGGCTGTGACACCCGCGATAAAATGCAAAAAGCTTTTCAAAATGCGGCAGAACTTGTGTTGTATTTCATTGGTCAGCAGGACAAAATCATCTGGCCTAAGTTAGAAGTACTCAATCTCAACCATCCCGGACTGCACATGAAAGGCCTCCGCACGGCCTCATGTAGTTCCATCAGTGTCTATGTTCCCACAGCACACAAAATGACCTCTGACGAACTCAACCAACGCGGGACACAAATTTACATGATAGGCGGTGACGCGCGGCGTGGAAGCGACGTTGCAGAGCAAGACGTCAACCTCATTCAACAGGGGTACGCAACAGCCAGCTTCCTCGAAGTCCGACAAGCAAGCACATCGAATACTGCTTTGCTGACAAGCATCACCGATTCATTTCAGGTGTGATCCATTCGTGAGCACGTTCGAAGACAACGGCAGTATGAGCCCCAACACAGAACAGCGCCTCATTGCGCCTTTGGACGAGCAACGTCCATGGCCACAGATCTTGCGCCAAGGGGTCATCGACCTCAATCAACTCGAAAACAGAGGCTGGCTCGAACAAAGTGCCTCAACTGAAGCTCTCGTCGAGGCTCAAAAGGCTCTCGACATACGGGTTCCCGAGTCTTTCCATAGTGGAATCGTGCGGGGAGACTTAAGTTTATCGAGACAAGTCATCCCCTCAGTTCAAGAAGTCAACATAGCACCAGAAGAACTCGAGGACCCCATCGGTGATGAGCGCTATGCACCGTGTCCCGGGCTTACGCATCGATACTCAGACCGCGCTCTCGTCAAAATCACATATCAGTGCGCAATGTATTGCCGATTTTGTTTTCGCAGGACGAAAGTCTCGCATCCCGAAGAAAATCTATCTTTTGATGCTCTCAAGCCGGCATACACATACATCGAACAGCACCCTGAAATCACTGAGGTCATATTTACGGGTGGCGACCCTTTGATTCTGACGGACAAGCGGCTTGATGAACACCTCGCTCGTGTTGAAGCGATGCCTAGCATTCGCACAATTCGCTTCCACACCCGCATTACGACAGCTCTCCCTGAGAGAGTCACTATGGAATTGTGCGAGCGCCTCGCACGCTCTCCAAAAATGGTTTGGATTGTGGCGCATATCAACAGCGCGAGCGAGCTCACCTCCGAGAGCATTTCGGCTCTCAAACGCCTGCGCTTTGCCGGTGTCGGTCTAGCGTCGCAATCAGTTCTGCTCAAAGGGGTCAATGACTCACAGGAAGCACTCCTTGAGCTTTTTGGGAGCCTTTACGCCCGAGGAGTTGTTCCCTACTACCTCCATTATCCCGACCTCGCCCGAGGGACCAACCACTTTCGTATTCCTCTCGAAGAAGCCATGGCACTGGTGAGCGGTCTGCAAGGCAGACTGCCCGGCCTCGCAATACCTCGTCTCACCATCGATATTCCAGGCGGTTACGGAAAAATTACCGTTTCCTCAGAGAATTGGCGTCGAGCCGACGATGGCTCTTGGTGGTTCCTGAGCCCCACCCAAAAAACATGGCAAAAGACTGACTATCCCACCTGAATTCATTTTGACTCAAGTTCTCCTCTTTAGCTCCGAAACCAGTATAGGTTGTGTGAATCGTCAGTGCTTACAGGCACCGACGAGGTTGTCCGAGGGAGGCTCAAGGAATGCTACGGCAAATCAATACAATCAAACATCAGGCACAGGGTGGCTTCACGCTTGTGGAACTCATGGTGGTGGTTGCCATCATTGGGATTCTTGCAGCAGTCGCGGGACCGCGCATTCAAGCGTTCAGAGCCAAGGGCACGCAAGCTGAGGCTAAAGCCAATTTGAACAGCATTTACCTTGCCCAGGCTGCCTTTCAGGATGCGAACGACAAATTCGCGGACGCAGGAGCATGCCTTCCTGGTGGTCAGGACTGCACGGGGACCGATGGTGCAAGTTTCGCCTACAGGACAGGTATTGGAGCAAAGTACCGCTACAATGTTGTGGGAGAAGCTGGGCGA
>JBEAPS010000200.1:0-5737 GCA_041164285.1 Pseudomonadota bacterium | reverse complement strand
TTCACTGTGAGCCAAGCCCGTTGAAAGCAGTTGATTGTTTTTCGTGTCATTGAGGACAACCACTGGTTCAAATTCGCCCGTTGTTCCCATCTTAAGAGTGCCGTGGGATGAAAGGTAGAGTAACACGTGATCGTCAGGTCGCACTCCGCGCGCTATTTTCTGCAAAGTTGCGCGGACGTTCTCGAGGTTCGCTTCTTGATTGATAAGAAGGCGGGTGATCCTTTGTTGTGAAGTTCCCGTTCCTATGCTTTTGGCAAAACGATCGGCATCGGTTGCTGCCCATTTCAGGTTTGGCCAAAAAGTGTCTTTGTACTCGTTGACCCCAATGGAGATGATGAAAAGTCGATTCGAAGTTCCATTTCCCGTTTCACCCCAAGCCTGATTTATGTAACCAAAGCCTACGGCGACGAGTGTGATGAGAAACCTTCTGAGTTGTTTAAAAATGTAGAACATAAGTGAATCACTCGTGAAAGAAGCATCGCGAAGAGTATTGTTGTGCTCTTTCGCGCATGGAGTCTCTATTGAGAACGTACGGCGCCTGCGGAGCTGATTCTACTTTAAGACAAACAAGTAGAGATTTGTCCTGCGGCAATGCAACGGCCATAGTGCGTCCTCCCACTTTTAACTCTTGGTATTGCTCCACTGGAAGGACGAGCGGATCAAGAATTCTTTTTTCACGCAATACGCCACCGCGGTAAACTTCTATCCGTAGCCGCTCTTGTGTTGTGCTTTTCACTTGAATACTCAGCTCTTTTTCAAGTGCTACCGAATCTTGTTGAGTATCTGTGTCTGTGAAGCTTTCACTGAGCGTAAATTCCGCTTCGACGATAGGCAATGAAGTGACCGCGGAACCTCCGCTTTTTGATCGCAATCCCAAATTCACTAGGTCAAGTTCACTCACCGAAGAGGAGTTGAATTCTGTGCGCAGATCGATCGCGTTGTGGTTGGGAATGACGAGAGCGAAACTCAGACCTGCGGCAATGGCCGTGGTTCCTAAATGGCGAAAGCTACGGTTGAAAGAGATCGCAGTTGCTTTTGACCGTGCGTCATACTCTGCCATCATCAAAGTTGCGAACTCTTGATCGTTTAAGAGGGGCGACAACACATCTTTGTTTGGGTCGCTCATGATTCCATCTCCTGTTGGGACTTGATCGTTGATAGGAGGGTGTCTTTGAGTTTTTTTCTGAGACGCGATAGCCTCGCCGTCACGGTTCCTATTGCTTCTTTGTTCTGAGTCGCAATCTCTTGTGCGCTCATTCCCTTCAGGTAAAAATCCTTAAGAGTCTGACCCCCAGAGCTGGCACCCACAATCTGAATGGCTTGTTCGTATATCTGCCCCTCGAATAGTGCAGAGTCCGGTATTGATTGGCTTTGTGTCTGTGCCATTTCCTCATGCTGCCTGTAATCAGTCATACTTTTTGAATGGCGAGTTCGTTTTCGAAATTCGTCAAAACAAAGGTTTCGTAGCGTTACTGCGAGCCACTGTGCCACCGATGTTGGGCTCTCAAGTTTGTAGGCATTTTCGTATAATTTGATGAATGCCATTTGAACAACATCCTCAGCAGTGTCTGTTGGCACGTTGCAGCGCTTTGCAACATAAAACGCAAATGAGCGATAATGGATATATGTTTTCGAACGCGCTTCATTTTCGTTTCGTTTGAGTGCCTCGAAACACTCGTAGTCTATATGCTGCATTTTTTGTCCAGATGAACTGATTGATTAGTAGTCCACGATATCTTACCTCATGTGTGTTTGGAACAACGTCAGATGATCGAAAGTGTTTTTCAAAGCCGAGGTCACGCCTTGTAGAGAACGTATCGTGTTTGATTTTGCTGCATCTGCTTGTGTGAGCCAATTTTCTGATGCTTTATTGCAGCGTTGCTGACGCTGAGCTTGGGAACTCAAGTGGCCCTGTGGGATGGTAAGAGCCAATGAACCTCAAACTCAGATTGAGCGAGAAATCATAGGATTGTCAGATGCAAGCCGATGACCAAGCGAAAAACTATACCCTTCATTATGCCACATGGCACACGCACGATGAGCGTCATCAAGAGGACATGAATCGGTTTTATTCGAGTGTTTTTTCCGAAGATCTCGAGCGTGCACAACGCTGGCTGAATAAACCAGCTGCTCATATCGAAGTGTTGGATTTTGGTTGTGGTATGGGATTTTTCCTTAATCACTTAAGAAGTTTGGGATTTGTATCTGTTCAAGGATTTGAACTCGATGCCGGTCAAGCAGGCTCAGCTCGCAAATATGGACTGAATGTTGAGCAATCTGCCAATCCGCTTCAGTGGCTCAAGCAGTGCGATAAGAAATTTGACCTTATATTTTCTCTCGATGTTCTTGAGCATATTTCGCCCGACTCTCTTCAAGAGTTTTTGGTTGCAATACGTAGTTGTCTTTCGGACGATGGCATTTTCATTGCCACCGTTCCGAATGCAAACTCCACATGTGCAGGTCGTTGGCGCTACATCGACTGGACGCACAGAACAAGTTTTACAGAACATTCCCTCTCCCATGTGATGAAGCTGAGTGGACTCCAAGTCGAATCAATATCTCCATCTGAGATTTTTCGGCTTTATACGAAGCCACAGTCACGATTAAGACAAGCGTCGGAGCATCTTATTTTGAAGGTTATTCGGAGTTGGAGAAGGCTCGAGCTCATTGGTGAGTTCGGCTGGGATGAGGGAATTGACATTCCCATCACGACCAACATTAAGGTGCGTGCATTCAAACACGCTCGCGCCGGTCAAGGAGAAAAAACGTGAAGCGTGACGCCAAGATCATTGATGTTCTGAAAAAGCGATTTGAGACGAGTACATTGAAACATCCGGACGTTGCGTGGGATCTTGTGGAAGACAGGCTGCGCGCTGCGCCAGCAAAGCTCAATGCACTGGTCGCAATGGAGGAGTCCGGAGGCGAGCCTGACGTTGTTGCATTTGATCCTGCGACGGGCGTCGTGACATTTTTCGACTGCTCTCCCGAGAGCCCTTCTGGGCGTCGAAGCCTTTGTTATGACGAGGCAGCTTTTGAATCCCGTAAGCAAAATAAGCCGAAGTCCAGTGCGCAAGCACTCGCCAAAGAGCTGGGTGTCGAGATCCTGAGCGAGGACCAGTACCGATTTCTGCAAACACTCGGCCCCTTTGACGCAAAGACATCGAGCTGGGTGAAAGCTCCGGATTCGATTCGTGCTTTGGGTGGTGCTATTTTTTGCGACCTGCGCTTTGGTCGTGTGTTCACCTACCACAATGGTGCTGAATCATACTACGCAGCGCGTGGTTTTCGTGGGTTTGTTCACGTCTAATTCCTCGCCCTTAAACATCAGTTCTTCCCGACTGAGCTCGAGGCTTAGAGCTTTCAGTAACCTATTGAATTCTTCAATGTATTGACTTTTCAATCGCTCAATCAGGTCGGGCAAGTCATCGGTTGTATAGGTGTGTGCAATTGAATTCTCTCTTTTTGGATGCTCAGCCACAGCGGCTCATTGGAGATGAGTCCAAGTTTGAGTGCATTTCGATTGGTGTCGCTTGGTTGCCTGCTCTGCCTGTTTTTTTATATTGCCGTTATTATTTGGTTTATTGGTGAGATCGCTTGCTCCTATCTTTGGTCTGTACATGACCTTCAATATTTGTTGTCATTCTGTATTGATACGCTCTCGAAAGGGAATCGGTATGGAATGGGCAGGTCCGGGTTTTGCCATAATCACAGTGCTTGGCTTTCAGTCACTGATTGTCGCCTGTGGAGGCGGTGTTGCAAACGTCTCTGCACGCCCGACTTCTTCAGCTCTTTCTGTCGTTGCCTCAGTCCAAAACCAGGCGTTCGAGACACGCTGTATCTCGAAACATATTCACGAAGCCATTGCTCTCAATCAAGTGCGTCTTCCATTATATGTTTCTGCTTCCGCTGGACGGTCGAGAGTCATTTCAGAGGCACTTTTGAATCTTGAACAACTTGTTCTGACTACCCTGCCACTTATTGAAAATCCTGCGGAGAAATATCAAGAGCGGGGAGTTCCTCTGTTTTGTCTTGATGTGGTGCCTATGAGCGAAACACCAGAATTTCTTGAGAGAATTGAAGCGCCAGTGGATGATTTCATTCCATTCAATGGTCTAGCACTCTCCCTTTCTCTAGCGCAGGCCGTAGTCACTCAAAACAAGCAGCAATTTGAACAGCGTTTGGAGCGCGCACTCGAGAGACTGAATCAAAATAAAAATTTTAACTGCATGACCAGGCATTTGCTCGAGTCCATTCTGCGATCAGTACGGTTGACTCCCATCTACAAGCAGATGAGTGCCGCGAAAGGGTTGCGTGATCCGAGTCATTTATTGCGTGCACTCATCAACACTCAAATTTCAGCACTGGGATTGGCCTCGCATCTCGATGCACAGGCAGCGGTATTGAACGCAGAAGGGATTCCCATCATTTGCAATGATCTCCCGCACATTGAGACTGATCTCAGTTCCATTTTGGAAAAAGCAGGTTTGAGCTTGAAGTGAGTGTAAATCCACTTCGCGTGCAGAGCTCCAGTTAACCAGCTGATTACACAGATGTATAAAATTTTTAGCGGGCTTCTGCAGCATTCGCTGGTCTGGTGCGTTTCCTCATTAGGTGGGTGAATCCATACCCCTGTCGATGTGAGGTGCATTCTATGCTTCGAGTGTCTTCGGTTGTAACAAAGGCGTGCGTTCTTTTTGTGTCTCTGATTGCTTTGCCTGTAACACTCAACCCGAGCCATGCTGCTGCGGGAACATTTTCGATTTCGAAAGTCTCTAAGTCAGGTGACACTGATCCTGAGTTTGCTGCGATGATTCAGGACTACATGGGAGATGCGTTGGTCAGCGGCGGGCATGTTTTGCTGGAGAAAGACACTGGTACACAGAGCAATCTCATGCTCCGATTTTATCGTGCAGGTGATGACCATATTGTTCAACTGAAACTATTAGAGAACGGCTCTGTTGTTCGTTCTACTTCTGTCCGTGTCGACTCCGAGAGCGACGCGCCTGAGCTTGTGTGCCGGCGGCTGGTTCAAGTTGTCGTCGACGGCAAGTCTAAAAGCGAAATCACTCAAGTGGGTACTCTGTTAGAAAGTGACCAAAACGACAAAGCGCTCCAACGTGTTCTTCCGGCCCGTTCTGCATTTGGTTTGGCTATTGGACCGACTGCAATACTCGAGCGCAAAGCTGTGAGTCTCAAGGGCAACCTCACGAATTTTTCGTTTCATTTGGATGAAGCAAATCTTGGCATGGTCATTGAGGCCTCTTTTCTTACGGGTGAGAGGGGCTATGACGCAACTTCACTAAATTTTGGTCTCCAAAAATATTTCAGTCGGCATACACATTCGTTATTTGCGGGTGGTTCCATGGGAGGTGTGATTTGGGACAACGACTCTCATGTCGACACGATGTCACACAAAGCCAACGAAGGAATGTATCATCACGTTGGCGAAGAACATCGGGGCTACTCATTGACTGGGTGGTTTGGTGGCGAAGTAGGTCGTCTGAGCACAATGTCACTTTTGGGTATGGCTCGAGTGACTGTGTTGCAGGAATTCCGCACAGGCAGCAAAACTTTAGTTCTGCCGGGAGTTTTTGTGGGAATTAAAATCCGCAGGGTTCCTTGATTCTTCTTATGAGTGCCTGGGAGTCGTTGATAAGGCAAAGAGTCAGGGATAGCTGACTCACCTTATCTAGTTTGCGTTTGGACATTACTCGAACTGTTTGGAAAATGTACAATG
>JBEAPS010000199.1:0-9164 GCA_041164285.1 Pseudomonadota bacterium | reverse complement strand
TCACCTCAAAGGCTTTAAGAGCCGCATCATCTTTACCCAAGGTATGAGCGACTCAAGCCTGCAGCTCAAATCTTGGCCTCTACTAAAAAGTAAAGTAAACAGCTGCACCGATTGCGCAGGCGCGCGCTTTGAAGAACTTGAAGGCCAACATGGCGCACTATTTTCCAATCCAAAAGGCGCAATTCTTATCAACGATTTTATCAAATAAGCCAGCACCTCATCGTCCACATCAGGATTCCTAAATTTTCTATAGAGATCCGATGAGAAATTTAATTTATTTTAAAAGAGAAAATGCTTGGGCACAGCGTAAGCCCAAGCACGAAGAAATTTAAAACTCTATAATAGACTCAATCATCATCATGCTCGTCATCATGTTCGTCATCATGCTCGTCATCGGAGTGTTGTTCATCTTCATCTGAATCAGACTCACTCTCACAGCTGTTTTTGGATTTTAGACCCGAATATTTCAGCGAAGTTTTTGCTTCAACTGAAACCCGAACCTTCACCTTTAATTCTGCATCAACAGAACTCTCCGCACTGTTATCAACTGCAGAGCACTCATCCTTCGACCCCGACTGCTCCTGCCCTTGCGCCTGACTCTGACCTTGACCCTGACCTTGCTCGCCTACCGAGCTAGCATCTGTTGATGATTGCATGCCTGAAAGATTAACATACTCATCGGACCTATACTTCGCATCACCACAAGACACACTCAACACTGCGACGGCAAATCCAAAAATCATCGCGGTTATTTTGTTAAACACGGAGCGTCTCCTTTCAATAACTCCAACCTCATACCTTCTTATCGGAGCAACTAATTTTTTCTGAAGCGTAATTCATAAATATTTATTAATACCAATAAAATTAGCATTATAGATTTACGAAAAGACAAATAAGTAATCTCAATACGTAATCATCAGGCGGGGATTGGCGAATTCCCCAAGGTACGAAAATGCAAATATTCAACAGCAAAAACAGGAATTTATTTCAGAGTAACGAAAGAAGTGGTTACCGCCATCCTTGTTTATTCATTGCAGAGACGGCCGCCTCACCCAAATGGCACTCAACTCTGAACTCATTGAACTTGATTGTATTGTAAAGCGCGCCGCTGAGCTTGCTCTCTTTTCTTTTGAACCAAGAGCCAATGCCCCATCTCAGTGGAAAGACCGTGAAGAACCAAGCGAAAGCCAGACTGAAGAGTAATGAGGGAAACCATGGGATGCTTATTGTTAACGAGAAGCATGTGACTTTGATTGCCAAGAATAGTTGCCGCATAGAGGCCAATGGTTTCATCAAGCTGCAACGAATTTGTCGAACGCCAGAAGTCGTTGTCTGTTAAAAAAAATTGAAAGACAGGGGTGTACAACTCAATAGCTGTTTCCAAGTCGACAACATTGAGAACGCCATTGGGCATGGGCTCAATATCAAATTCCCCGTCTGTAATCATGGAGTAATCAATTTCATCCGGATGAAGGGTATCAATCTTTAGACCTTTTTCTTTGAGCTCCTTGTTTAAATTAATGATGAAATTATAGATATTGAGGTCGTGTTTGAGAATAGTGTCATCCAGAAGGCCATCGAGATTGCGAGGCTTCAGTGGATTAAGTGGAACTGAGACACCCCGCACATTTCCAGCAATGAAAGCCAGTATTTCAGAACCCGCCCACATATGCCTAAGAATGAGATCGTTGGCGTCAGGCCGAACGAAACGCCGCAAACTAAATACAATCAACTTGTGTAGCGTTTTTGAAGCTCGCCAATCCAGCGGTGAAACTGCCTTAATGATTTGAACAATCACAATCCATGTGCGCGCCCATGGCCGCGCAAAAGGCAGTAGGTATTGGCGAGACCTGGAAGACGAGTCCCTCAACCACTTCTCCTTGGCAGAAGCACGAATCGGCGTACTCTGGTCTAAATACAGAGCAAGCCAAGGATTGGGATCGTTCGGATCATGAGACGCCGTCTCGACACCTTCAAAGCCAGAGCGCTTCATAGAACCATGTCCCACTGTTTTCTATAGAGCTGAGAAACCTTCTTCGCCGTTTCCAATATGTCGCCATAGGCGTCAGGCTCAATCGCAAGCGCCATTTCAACAGCATTTGCCCAGCGCTTGATGTGGTTAACATCATTTTCACCATGATACTCGAGGAATTTAAATACGTTCATTTGAGTGCCCAAACTCTTCTTCAAGAATGGGAGAAGAGTTGGAATGATCTTATTACCCGTTCCTTCAATGATAAAAATGCCACCAAGCAATCCAAGGGGATTGCTTGAACGAGCCTTCTCATACATAAACGCATTGAGTTCTTCTCCTCCTGCGTTACGCCTAAGCTCATCAATATCTTTTGTACCACCGGCATTTCTATAATCTTCGAACAGCACCTTAAAGTCGTACTGCTCTTCACCTGCATGCTTTTCAATCATCTCCTGAATGCCTTCGAACTCTTTAGAAAGATTACCGACAGCTGTTCGCATCCAGATGCTACCTTCACGCACTTGGGGAATCCAATTCTCCATCCAACGTTGATAGTCTTCCTTCGTCATTTGCGTATTGAAAACCTTGTTCGCCAACGTTGAACGAAAAATGTTGGATCGATAATCATGCCACACTCGGCCAAGTTCCAGCAGTAACGACTCAAATGGAGGGCGAGTGACCTGAGCTGCAGGTCGAACTGGGTTGTCTCTACCATCTTTAACAACTTCAAACAGCATAAACGACACGGTAAAACGACCCGATTCGGGAACAAAGCACATAATCTTCTGACCCGCCTTGAGATCGTGAGTTTGTATGAACTCGTCAAGCATTATAAAAATAGATGCTGACCCTGTATTCCCCTTAGTCTTCAGATTGCTGTACCAACGTTCGGGTGGAATAGTGAGCCCTGCTTTGTCCAGCATTGTTTTGATAACGCCAGAGAAGCGTTCCGATGAATAGTGGCAGAGGAAATGATCAATTTCGCCAGGCTGAATTTCGTTGTCTAAAACCAACGACATGAACTCACTCACACCTACGTCAAATAAGTTCGGCAGCAACCGAATATCCTGACGCAACAGGAAGGAACCTTCTTTCTCTGCCTCTTCAAGAGACGAATAATCGAGGTAACTCTTGTTAGGTTTCCCATTTGGAGCACCAATCTGCATACAGGTCGGATAATCACCGCTGAACGACTTCAGATGAATCCAATTGAGCTTTAGAGAAATGCCGTTCTCATTTGGTCGATCGGAAAAATACGCTGCACCCGACCCATCGGAGAGCATCCATCTCAAAAAATGGGAGTCGAAGTCGACTGATTCAGCCATGTGTTGAAACCGAGACGCCTTAAACAAGCGAGAGGGAAACTCAACAGCCACAGCCACTGCCTTGTTGAACTCCTGCAGCTCAATGGTCTGAGCTGCAGCCTTCATTGCAGCCACACCCGACGCACAAATTCCCTGAAACGAAGCCGTCTGCATTGGGGCAGCACGGTACTGACCTTGAATGAGATTTGCAAACCCCGGAGCTGCAAGATCAGCACCAACTGTTGCAGAGCTCAAAAACTGAACGTCGTTGATCGTTTTGCCAACTTTCGAAAGTGCGGCGTCGATTGCATGCGTTGCCATTTCAGACGCAGACCATTGAGTACGACCCTCGGCATCAATTCCATAATGACGGTTTACAATACCGTTCTCGGCAAGAATTCTGCGCTTGATTCGAGCCGACTGTGCATTGACAAGACCAACAAATGAATCCATTTCATCATTTGATACACCAGCTCCAGGCAAAAATGCACCTGCTGAGTTCAAAAATACGCGTGAAAATCGAGCTGGCATAAATCACTCCCTAGCTGAAAAACCGCCAAATTCTCTTCTATCAGTCGCAACAATTTGACTTTCGTTGTCAAATTAATTTGCTAGATTTTAATGCCTGAATAAAAAAACAAAAGAAGCGGATGTTAGGAGGTTGACATCAAGACAATATCTCGAATGAAAGCCGCATATCCCAATAGCAATCCGCTTCGAATTCGGCATATTCAATTCAACGTGAACGACCAAACACCGAGATATTGGTGTGATAGTGAGCCATACCTCACATCTGTTATGAATGCACTTTCTGTCCTTTTTCCAGGAGGCGAGCGTTTTTTCATTACATCAACCCAAAACTTTCAAAGAAACCTGAAAGACTCTGAACTCAAAAATAGCCTCAAAATTTTCTGTGGTCAGGAGTCGATTCACGGAAAACAGTATGAAAAATTCAATGCATGGCTTGCACAAATGGGGTACCCCGTTAAGCGTTGGGAGTATCATTTCGAAAAACTACTTCACTGGCGAGCTCAGTTCTACGGAAAACAGCTCTGCTTAGCCATCACTGCAGCCCTTGAGCATGTAACAGCCGTGCTGGGGAGTGCCGTTCTGTCCTGCCCCACCCTCCAAGAAGCCTTTCACAACGACGTTAGACCGCTCGTTATCTGGCACGCAGTCGAGGAAGTTGAACACAAAGCCGTGGCATTTGATGTGATGTGCGTAATCAATTCCAACTACATACTTAGGGTAGTGGGATTTCTCATTGCCTTGCTGGAACTCAGCATTAATTTTTCGCTTCTGTTGCTAGCATTCCTTCGACATGACCAAGAAACTTTTAACGTTCGCTCACTCTTTCGACTCATCTACCTAGGCGCCTCCTCGGGATTCATGACGAAAACAATCTGGCACCTCATCCAATACCTGCGTCCGAACTTTCATCCTTGGCAATCTGATGACTCACATCTTATTGAAAAATTCGATGATGAAATTAAGCAATTTCTCACTCAATGACCCAAAAGCTCAAACAAAATAGATTAATTTAAAAATGGTTTTTGTAAATCAAGACTTGTCACTACGTAAAATTGAGTCGCCCTCAACGCCTGCCGACCAACTGCGCTGCTGAGCAAAATGTACTATTTTCATATTTATTATTCTTTTCGGCAACCTAATTACAGCTTCCTTACAAACTCAACTTCATCCACAAAACTACCGACTTCACCCTCTTGAAACCCGAGAAGCCACACTATCTGTCGTTGTTCTTGCTGCTGCTACCTGCCTGCGCAGCCCCCAACGAACTTGTAGGCGTATATTCCTGCACCTCCGCAGATGTTTCAAATTTGAACTTGACTCCTGTGAGAGCACAGGGGCAGCCAGAAGGCAAAGAAATGTTGTTTGGATTCCTTGACTCAAAATGGGAGTCCGCGGAAACAAAAGGTCAAAAAAGATGCGTCATGAATATTATTCCAGACGTAGGATCATATGAGGGAATTCGCATTGTCACAGCCTCACATTGCCTTCCAGACTTTGGCGAAACAGATGATATAGAATCGACTTTCACAGCGCAAATTGCATACAATGGTGGTTTCTTTCCACTGAGGGTAAATATCCCTGCCTTTGAAAAGTACCTTAAATTGACCAGATTTATCAATAAGTACGTTCGACCCAACACTTCCAACGAAGCACTGGGAAAGTGGCTTCCAGAGTTTGCGACGAAAATGTGTACTGACCTGACTCTCGAATTCAAAAATACTGGCAAGATTAATTCGAAGACAGCATGCTTTTCACATCTTGACCTCGTGGTACTCAACGCAAACATAGCTGACTCTAAAACTTCATCTTTAAAGAAATACAAAGCTCTGCACGACTCACTCAATAGAGTCAGAGGCGCCGCACAAAAGAACTTGCCAGAGACACTCCGAAAAGATTTTGGAAAACTTTGGGGCTCAAGATCACTTGGGGAGATCCGCGCTAGAAACCTAAGGACCATTGCCTATCTTTCGAATCCACAATACTGCAAGAGCTTAGAACTTGATGCTGACTCCGCTGACCGAGCCTTTGAAGTGAGCGCCGTTTGCGACATTAAACGCGGTGTGTTGGAAAATCTTTTTAGCCGTCTCGGATCAGAGGAACTTGAAAGTGAGCTCAAACACATTTCAACTGACGTTACGACACCCCTCGATGAACTGAAAAGTCAATTTTCGGGATGCCTACGCTCAGCATTTGATGAAGTAGAAGATGCAGAATCCACGTGCACACCTGAGTTACGAGCAAAACGTGCTTTTAAAAGGCTTGTCCATCAAGCAAGAGAATACTTGGAATCAATCGACGAAAAAGAACGCAGAGACATTTCAATTGCGAACTACCACAAGATTGTTACGGCGAAACAAAGTGATGGCGGAGCCTACAGCTACACTATTTTGCCGGTCAATGGGAATAGTTCTCGCACGAACGAAAGGAATGAAAATACACACGAGGGCTTCCTATTCGACTATATGCCAACAGAGAGCACTTTCGATTTTGATAGGGGGCACAGCGGCAGCCTTCTCAACATATTTGGTGGCTATCCAGTTGCTGCGCTTTCCAAAGTTGACGGTGAGCCAACCTCTGGCGGCTCTGGCCTAACTCCTTTTCCAGAACCAAGGGATGAAGACGAAGGCGTAAGCCCTCCCAGAAGTCTGGATTCAAATATAAATTGCCAGTAGACCAAAATTTTTGGCAGACAGTTCAATTCTTGAAATACAAACTGCCACAAGCGCAGTCAGTGAACCAATGACCTCTTTATACCAAGATGCCAGAATACTCAGATACGTGAAGCTACTCATGGGAAATGGAAGAGTATTCAATACTAAGTAAAAGAAGATGGCAGACATAAACTATGAGCCGAGCAGAGAGTAATAGCTGCCATTTTTAACTACACACGTTGCAACGTCTACTTGGGAAACTATCGACTAAACATTCGGGATATATAATGACCAAGAGTTTCGTCGGATCTCGCATTGATAGAACAGGTATTGTTTTCAAACGACCGACAATTTTTAATATGAATCCGCCCTTGAACCTCAGGCGTTCGATGATATCAATTTAAAAAGCATCAGAATGAATGCAATCGAACAAAAGAACTCGACGCGAATTACGATGACTTAGTTAATGTCTTGAAACACCCCAAGTCATCCGAGCGTACTCTGTGTTCTTTATGATAGCAGACCTCCTGTCGGAACAAACGAGGGGTAAGTTATGAAATATGGAACAAAAATTTCTCTACTGGTAATGAGTCTTTCTTACTTTTTGTCAGCGTGTGGTCGTGAAGAAGTTCCGACATCCAAGGCAGTTGAAAATGCACAGGTGCCTCCGCCGGCTACCGCTGAGACTATCTCTTATCCTAAACCTGAGACAAAAAAGCACGAAGTGAGTGAGCCGAACACTACCGCCACCCCCCAGCCCGTGGCAGAAGACTTAGTGCCTCCCGCTGAACCCACCTTCAGTGTAGCCGAGGTAGCGCTCCATAATAACAAAGCTGATTGCTGGATCATCATCGGCGACTCCGTGTACGACATCACAAATTTCTTCGAGACCCACCCAGGTGGTGAAGCTCCGGTTCGGTTTTGTGGTCGGGATGCAACGGCTGTTTTCTCACGCATTCACGATGGCTCTGCTGGGGCAGATTTCATGGCGCAGCAGTATCGCATTGGGCAGTTGATACGGTGACAACATTGAGATTAATGTGCTTGCTCACCTCAGTCCGTTGAAGCCACTGAAGAAGCGCATGAATCAAAATGGATCCGCATTGTTTGCAACACACATAGTTGAACTTAAATAGCGTTCTACAATATCTTTGCTATCCCACTTGCAAGAATAACTGCAACCTGATGCTGACTCGTTGTCAAAGTCGTCTGAGAAAAACACAAGACTTCACATCATCTTATTGCATTGCCCGGCGCAGTTTTCTTTGGATGTTTTAATTGCAATATTTTTGGCAGCGATATTTGAGAAGCCTCCCTTGGCACCGTTTCCTGTCAAAAGACATCCAGCTTCCAAAGCCGCGCTTGAAGAGGTTGTAGCATTGCCGCTGCCGTTGCGCTGCACAGGCAGGATTAACGACCTGCACTGGGAAAAACTCGAATAAAGACCCAAGACCTGTAGGCGGAAATTCAAATTCAGCATGCGGTGCAAGAAGCTTATCAATTCTTCATGCGCTCAGAACATGGCTGGGTGTGAAAGGAAAATTCCACGTGAATTCAGATATTTTGGAAAGATCAACCAAGCGGAGGTATCCTGATTTTTCTTAGGATAATGAGAATCTGGCTGCCATTCATTGGGACAGCTGTAGTCCACATCTGCTCCCGTACAATCATGACTGCTGTCGAAAATTGATCGGGATCGGGCTCTTGAGTTCGAGCACGGAAGAGCTTGGAACACTCCCTTGAAAAGTTCGTTTCTGGAAGAATTTCATCGAACGAATTGGCAATCTATGAATCGCGCGTGTTGCAGATGAAACATGTATGCATCACTCTGGTTGCGTAACCGCACAAAGGCTTACTTAAATTATGTCGGGTTCTCACACTCTCTCTGGGCGAGTGCGTCACTCAACCTGCATCGGATCTGCAGCGCCAATAACGAACGTCTCAACAAGTTTTTCGAGTGATGAAAAAATGTCAAAGCGCTGCTAGTGAACTTGACACAAAATTTGTTCGAACTGCATGATCTCGATTGACCGCTACTCTTGGAGATTGCAATGAGCTCAGATAATTCCCAGGCACAAGTCAAATACCGAAGCCCTTCTAGCGCATTCGTCATGGCCTCGTGGCTCGCTCTTCTTATCGGCATGTTAACGTTCATGATTGGTATTTGGCGCGCTGAAATGCAACTCAATGAAAAAGGATTCTACTTCACTGTTTTCATGTACGGCCTGTTTGCGGCTGTCTCTGTGCAGAAATGCGTGCGAGACCGCCTCGAAAACATTCCCGTGACCGGAATCTATTTGGGATTGTCGTGGTTCTCGACTTTGTTGACAATCGTGCTTCTGGCAGTGGGTTTGTTCAATGCAGACTTTGAACTCAGTGAAAAGGGCTTTTTTGCAATGGCATTTGTTCTATCTTTGTTTGCAGCCGTCACCGTGCAGAAGAATCTCAGAGACAGCCGCACGGCGAATTGAGAAAATGACCAACGCACTCATCCTCTTGAGAAACTGCCTATCGGCTTCATTTCGGGTTTTTGCCGAACGCAGAGGGGCAAGGCGAATTCAATTGTCCTACAGATTGGGCGATTTTGTTCATGCTAAGAGCAAATCACCTCCGCAGCTCGAAGACGTGGCTGGTGCGTCGATTGGAATTCCGCTCTCTCAGTTGAAAATGACAAATATCCACAGTCGCGCATTCAATCTAATG
>JBEAPS010000198.1:0-6168 GCA_041164285.1 Pseudomonadota bacterium | reverse complement strand
TTTGGTGGCAGAAATTATTGAGGCTTATTCTCCAGCGTATGGGTTTGGTAGTTCGTCTGCCATTCAAGCAGCCTTCCATTTATTTTTTCAGTCACTCGTCTCAACAAAAAAGACTCAGTTTGCTGAGCTTGACAGTGAATTCTGGAAAGGGGTCTATCACACGTTGAAGCTCCTGCAGGGGCGGGGAAGTGGATACGATGTCGCAACTCAAATCTTTGGAGCTTTGTTAGATCATTTCGAGGAGCCTTTGCTTGTGTCTTTCAAAGATCAAGGGAGAATAAGCGAATCTGGAAATGGTATGTTTTCTCCGCAAGTTTCGGGTTTGAGCATTTCATGTGATGAATTAAAAAAGTTTGGCTGTTTTATTGAAACGGGAATTCAATCTGATACGCGTTCAGTTTTAAATAATAATCGTACTCGGGATTTAGGTGGTTATTTCTTCGATTCGCAGAAGAATTTTGCAGATGCATTTATCGCAGATCCGCAGCACGCGACCGCAGTTGAACTGTGTCGTGCTTCGTCCCAGTTGGCACTTCAGTATGGACTGCTTCCGGAGACGCCGGAACTAATTCGTTTCACAAATGTATGCACCGCATTGAAGTATCCATGGAAAACCATGGGCGCTGGGTTTGGCGATTGCCTCTGGGTGATGGCAAGTCGAGAAGAAGTTTCTGAAATATTGCGAGACTCGGCTTCGTCCGACTTGAATATTCGCTTTGCTTTTGAGGATGTCTAATAATGAATATTCTTGAACAAAATCCGTCACTCGAGGGGTTGGCCCTCACGCTTAACAAAGCAAGGCTTAATGGGCAGCTTTGTTTGCAGTCAGGTGATGTGGGCTATGCAAGTGCTCCGAGCAATATTGCACTACTTAAATATTGGGGTAAGAAAGAATCATTAAAGCAAATTCCGGTCAATTCGAGTGTGAGCTTAACGCTAGACTGTTTTCGCGCTTCAACGCAGGTCGAAGTGCTTGGACGGTTCTTCCCCAACGTGTCTGAATCATCAAGAGTGAAGCGTCCTGAGTTTTTGTTACAGATAAATGGCAAATCGTCAGTCATGCCCGAAAAAATGTGCCGATTTCTAGAATCCCTTTTGAAGGGGTTTGCCGATGATGTCGCTTTGCGAGTGACGAGTGAAAATAACTTTCCTACTGCTTGTGGAGTAGCTTCAAGCGCCGCCGGTTATGCAGCTTTGGTCGGTGCAATTGCAGACCTATTGAACTTAGAACGCTTCTTTAAGCCTGAAGAGCTTAATTTCTGGTTGACGGAATGGTCACGATTGGGAAGCGGTTCGGCAACTCGGTCGGCAGTATCGGGTTCGGGTAAACAAATTGGGCAGTTTGTTGCCTGGGAACTTCAGCCTGACGGAAATACAACGAGAACCTATGAACTTTCTGTAGCTGATTGTGCTGCAAATTTGATGCACTGCGTTCTCGTTCTTGATGATCGTGAAAAGGCAGTGGGAAGCAGCGAAGGACATTCGCTCGCTGCGACGAGTCTTTTTCAAGAGCTTCGGCTTGCTCAGTTTCCCCTCAGATTTGAGAAAATGAAACGAGCACTTGAACAGGGAAATCTCAGTTTGGTGGGTGAGCTCACCGAGTGCGACGCTTACGAAATGCATACTGTCATGGCCACCGGGAGACAGTCACTTTGTTACATGACTCAGCAAACAATTGAGTCACTGAGCCGATTTGTACGTTTTAGAAATTCGCAAAGTGCTGAAATGTTTTGGACATTGGATGCCGGAGCGAACCCACACTTTATTTTCGATGCGAGTGCTGTTCGCGTTCTCGCTGAATATTTTGCTCAACTGTCCCACATTCCTCAATTTGCTGACAGTGTTGTTTTGCTGGGTAGAAATAGTGGTCGAGGAGTTGAGATAGGACGAGCAAAATCACCCAGTCAAGACACAAAGAACTTTTTGCCAACTGAAGCGCCGCTTAAACTCGGTCTTGCTGAAGCTGCAGATTACCTGCGCTCTGGAGTTGGAAAATGGTGAGTTTGGTGAACGCTGGAGTCTCTGGCCGAGCTTCAGGTAAGGCAATTCTCATAGGCGAACATGCTGCAGTTGATGGTCACATGGCCATTGCTTTGCCGCTGAGAGATCAAACGCTCAGTATCTGCTTTGGAGAAAGTCTGGAAGGTTTTGAGCGAACTCAGCTTTCGCTTGATGACTGGAACAAAGCTTGGAGTCTAGTTCTGAATCAAACGAGTGTGGCTTTGCCTGTGGAGGAAAGGGGCAGGCTTACTCAAACGCTTCAGCTGGCTCTCTCTCTACTGGCTGACGAACTGGGTGGACAGAGCGACTTGTTGGCATTTTGCCCGCAACGGATCGATATCTTGTCAGGACTTCCATTAGGAGCTGGTATGGGTGGTTCAGCTGCCTTATGCGCTGCGCTCATCCGTGCTCTATTGAGTGCGCGGTATAGAGAGGGAGTTCCGGCAGGGAAGGTTGCTTTTTTTGCCAACGAGCTTGACGGACTCTTCCACGGACGAGCGAGCGGTCTCGACGCTGCGGCTGTCGTCTCTGACTCTATCATTTCATTCACGAAGGCTTCAGGTTCAACGCCAGTGCGCAACGTAAGTGGATTTTGGATTTTGTTGGTCGACACTCAGGAACGGACTCCAACCAGGGATATGGTTCACAAAGTCGCTCAACTGAGAGTGGCTGAACCCTCATTGGTTGAGACTCGGATGAGCAGCCTCGGTCGTCTTGCGGTGCAGGTTCGCTCTCATCTGGAGGCTGGTGAACTATTGCACTTGGGAGAACAATTGACTCGTGCTCACGAACTTCTCGTTGATTTGGGAGTGTCTACTCCTGCACTTGATGACTGTGTTACGGCTCTGCTGAATGCAGGAGCTCTTGGCGCAAAATTGACAGGAGGAGGCGGCGGTGGGTTGGCGCTCGGTGTTTTCGCTTCACGCCCGGCATTGCCACTACCGGGACGTTGGCACGACGCTCGGTGCTACCTGACATTTGTCCCCGCGAGCGAAAATCCATAGAATCGCCGCAAGCTGGATTTCGGCTTTAGGTTGGGGGGCACAATGGCTGTCGAAGAATCACAGGACAAACACGCAGACGGCTTTCGTGTTGTCTATCTGAGCACTCCGAAAGTTGTTGCCCGACTATCGGATGACTTCAGAAGGGTAGGTATAGAGGCTCGCCCTGGCTTACAAGGGACAGGTGAAGCATTTGTCTTGAGTAAGGCGCTTGCGAGACGTTTGCCCAAGAATATTTCAGGCCATGAGCTTAGCTCTCCTGCTATTGTGTACTTTTCTTCAGATGTTTTTCAGGTAGCTCACACGTTGGCGAGTATTGAGCCTGACTTAATCATTTTGGATGAGCGCATTTCGCTCCCAAAATCGCGGGCTGCTAGAAAAAAGCCGGATACAGAGCAAGCCGGTCAATCGCCAGATGACGCACCTCAGGACGGTGCGTATCTGAGTAGTCTAAGCTCTACGAGTGCTAAAGACTTTAACAATGCAGCAATTACTTTTGAAAGTTTTCAAAAAGCACTCAAAAATTTTGTGCCGAGAGATTTTCATTATCCAATGCGCAGATTGCTCGTTGTGCTGCCTCAGCAAGCCGACAATCAAGCCCGTGCTTTCAGCCTAGGACTGGCCAACGTTCGTGGTGTGATAATTGCACCCGAGAGCTCAGCACAGCTTTTCCAGTTTGCCATACAACAGCTTTATGAATTTCGAATGTCGCAACAGAAAAAGAGCTTATGTATTTCCGGGGGTGGGCTCGAGGGATATATTTATTCCATTGGTGTCACCAATGCTCTCGACGACGCCATGGCGGGAACTTCTTGTCATCAGTTTGATATTTTTTGCGGTGTGTCATCAGGGGCAATACTCGCTTCGTTTCTTGCAGCGGGCACGCAGTCTCACGACATTCTCAAGCAACTTTATAAAAAACATGGAAAGCTTGACCCTCTTTCCCTTAACGTGATTTTCGACCTTGCCGGAGGCGAAATTATTGGGCGAATCGTAGGTGTGTTGCGCATGCTTTCAACTTTGGATCCGGGCGAGGTGGTGGTTAGACTGCAGCGATTGGTGCCAGTTGGATTTTTCCGCGGCGAGCGACTCAAATTATTTATAGAGCGGCAGTTGGCACGGCTGGGTATTCCCGACAACATTGGACTGCTCAAAAAAGAGCTCTACATAAGCGCAACTGATCAAGACACAGGTGAGCATGTGGTTTTTGGGGAAGAACCATGGCGGGAGGTTCGGATCAGTCAAGCGATTCGTGCCAGCACAGCATTACCTCCGTTTTACTTGCCAGAACGAATCAACGGTCATTGGTTTGCTGACGGTCAACTGACGAGTTCGTCAGATTTCAACACTGCGATCAAGAAGGGCGCTGGATTAATTCTTATGATCGATCCAATGGTTGCATACACGAGCAGTTCGCCCGGTGCTGTGATGAGACACGGTGGCTACTTTACCGCGGTGCAGGCGATAAAAAGTCTCGTCCAGACAAGATTTGGTTCAATGCTTAAACACAGTATGGACGTGAATCCGGATGTCGACTTTGTCGTTTTTCGTCCAACAGACGAAGTGATGGAGGCAATGGCGGGTAACCCGATGCGCTATCGAATTCGAACTGAGCTCGCTGAAATGGGTTACCGTGGCGCAGTTCAGCAAATTTTGTCCCAATACGACTCCCTGACGCACAAATTTGGTAAACACGGAATATTTTTAAAGTCCAAAAGTGAAATTGAGCTCTTATTGAGTCGCACTTTCTCGTGACTGCTGGGTTTCGTATAAAATTCACAGTCCTTAAGCAGTACATCTTTTCCCTCCGTCAACAACTCAACAAGCCGATTAAATTCGACTGAAATGAATCCGAAGAAATGCATGTAGTTTAAAAGTACAGCGACGACTGCACCTATGGGGAAAAAGGTATGGCACGCAAAGACGATCAAAATAGCGCACAGTTTGACACCGGTTTCGGCGCCACCGGAGGCACGTTTGGTGGCTCTGCAGGTGGAGCTGCGAAGTCGCAGGCCGCCCAAGGCGGAGAGTTCTCTAGCGGCTTTGGGGGTGGAACCAACGCTGTGAGTCAGATCTTCCGGGACGGCGGTGCAAGCGACGACCGCAGCCATAAAATAAAAGTGGGTTTGATACTCGGAATTGCGGTGACTGCTGTTGCCTACAGCATCTATTACTTTGTCCTCGAGGAGGGCGATTCATCTGTCGAGGTTCCAGTGGTGACCTCAACTCCTGAGGCCGTGGTGACACCTATTGCTGAAGCAGAAAAACCGATTGATCTAGCTAGTACCGACGGTACGGCTGACAAGTCTGCTGATGAGTCGGCCGCTGCTGCGACTGAGTCTGCGGCTGAACTTACAGAAGAAGAAGAAGTGGATGAGGACGGTGACGCGGCAGAAGAGGGCGAAGAGCTTTTGACAGCGGCTGGTCCTGCGACCTCGTCTTCGACGTATCAATACAGTGAAGTGGGCGGGGGGCCAATTGTGACAGCCTCGGCCGGAACTTCCATCGAAGTTTCGCGTTCTCAAGACTTCAGCGTTATATATATTTCGGGAGTCGTGGGTTCAACTGGGCAAATTCGTATCCCAAACCCCCCTCCAGGCAAGGTTTATTGGCGTGTTGCAGGGCAGACAGAGTCGACCGAGATCACTGTGTTGCCTCCACCCACACTCAACATTGCTATGCGCGTTGGCGCAAGTATTGCGATGAATGAAACCCTTCAATGGAGCGCTGATGGCGATGTTGGTCATTACCGCGTGGAGTTTTCGGGTGAGCCCACTTTTGGCAACATCGTTCACTCTCTTTCAACGAATCAGAATAAAATTGCGCTGAGTGGTATAGACCCTGGCAACTACTTCATCCGCGTCGGTGGTCTGAACGTTGCATCTGGTCGCTGGGAATACACCCGCGGAAGTTCAGTTGAAGTTAAGTAGTTCGCCGAAGTGTGCTAACTTTTGCGCCCGTTCACTGCAATTCAGTTGAGGGCGCTTTTTTTATGAAAATTGAAATCTCACATACGCTTGATGTGATATCGGCTCAGGACTGGAATACTCTCACCAGTCCTGATTTTCCTTTCGCTGACTATGAACATTTGTCGGCATTAGAAAAAACTGGGTGTGCAGGTCCTCAAATGGGGTGGCTTCCCATTTATTTGTACTCGAGAGACGAC
>JBEAPS010000197.1:0-4976 GCA_041164285.1 Pseudomonadota bacterium | reverse complement strand
TCGGCCTCACAAGAGTCCTCAGTGCACCGTTCCAAGTCTTAGCCAAAAGATCATTTTCAAAGCCAGCAACAGAGTCTGACACTTTGACACTCAACTGTCCTTTTGCGTGATTTGCCGTGCATCCAGTGAGCTGGCTGCCTGCCAAAGACTCAATTTCAGAAATAGCTGACACTTCGCAGCAGCTCTGGACAATGGATGCCAAAACGCCACACCCTGCTAGCGCAAAACACATGGCACGAGGGCTCTGCCGAACTGAAGCCGGAATAAAGCTGACACCCACTTTCATTTCTTCAACTCCTCGAAAGATGGAACTTGCTTTTTATTCAATTTTCTCTTTTTTAAGATTTCTTTCTTTTTAGCGCCTAATCTTGACTTCAGTGAGCTCTCATCTACTTCAAAACTTTCAGACTCGGAGTTGGAAGTTGAATTTTGTCCAAATAGCCATGCTACAGAAACAGCGCCTGAGCGCGTCAAATATGCCCTTTTCTGAACCACATCATTTTCTGTTGTACACTGAAAACAGCCACTTCCTATCCTTGCTTCAGCACCCACCTGCAAACCACTCCCAAATGGCAAAAAGGAAACGCCCAGCTGAGCTGCAGTCTTTTTATGCTCTGTCGTTTTAGACTCAAACTCTCCCAAACTCTGGCCAGATGACGATTCTTTTTTTAAAGTTTTCATTTTATCAGAGAGAGATTGTGAAAAATTAACTGCCACTGTCAGATTTAAGGAACGACCCAACCAAAAGCGTCCACCGAGGCCAAGCCCAGCATGAAGAAAAGTGAAGGTTCCATCGCTAGCAATACCATCTGAAACAGCGTTTTTGCTTAACTGACTGTTCATCACGTCGATATTGATAAAAGGCTCAATGAGATCGAGGCGCATGACACCAACCTGTGCGCCAAGTCCGTAGGCTGGTCCAGTAAACGATTTCTGATCGAAAGCATCGCCCACTGAAACACTGCCACTGTTGAGCTTTGTAGGATCATCTCGGTAGCTCAATACCTCGTAGCCTGCCAAAATGTTTGCACTCAAACTCAGAGCAAATGCATTTTTGGGTACTACCGAAAATGCAATGATTCCTGCAAAAGAGTAACAGCATAACTTCGTCATTAACGTTATACCCATGACTACTTCCCCCAGCCTTTTCGAAGAATAATTAAAGCTGTACAGCCAATTACTGGTCAAACAAGCTTCAAAAATATTTGACATTGCAAAAACTTTAAACACCTGAATTCTATAAATTTCAGCACAATAGTCAGGCATAAAGTTTGCTTTCTCTCATCTGCTCAACGAGTTAGGGGGGTACCTCGTGCCACTGTCGACCAAGTTGATTACTTTTGTATTCGTGCTTTCCGCATTTAGCTGCAAGAACGTAAACTCAGATGAAAATAGACTGGTGAGCGCAGTCACAGATGCACAGAACTCACCCCAAGTGTCGAATGTCGCCATTATTGGCGACTCTCAGTCGACTGGAGGCTATGGACAGAGATTAGGCGAACTTATTCGCTTTGCATCGCGTCAGAAGCTGAGCTTCTTTGGTGCAGCAAGTTCAGGACGGATTGGGAGTTGGGTGCAGGGCGGGTTTGCTCCAATTCCAGCAGGAGCATACTTTGGCTGTGAATCTTCCAGCCCTGATAAAAGCTGTACCCCCACAACACTGGCGGGAAAAAAAACAACCGCAATTGGATCTATATTAAAGAATCATCCAAAGGTTAATTTATTTATAATCACATTGGGAGATAACCACTTCTTTGATCCAAACTCGGTGCGAACGGATTTACCCAAGCTCGTAAAACCAATACTCATCTCCGGTGCGAAGTGTGCATTCGTTACTCCTACGGAAGGTCTGGGTCAGTTCTCAAATAAACTCAAACTGATTCAAAACATAGTGACTTCGCTCAATGACATAAAGGAGTCTAATGGACAAACATGCACGCTCATTGACAGCTACACAGTAGGAAAAGACGTTCTCAAGAACAATTCTGACTTACAGATCCTCCGACAATCTGTATCCTCAGATCCAATGAAACTTCATCCTCGGGGCGCCGGAGCTAAGCTTTGGGCTGAACGTGTGTTCAATGCACTCATTCAAAGGAATCTGCTCACACCTCTGTGAGCCGTGCCTTTGCCTCGCCGATAAGGCGGCTCAGCGCGGTATAGCGCTTCAAAGCTATCTGAGTATTGACAGCTTTTTTTAAAGCCCATTCTTCACCCATAACAAAGGCGTGCTTACTCGCACGCGTTAAAGCTGTGTAAAATAAGTTGCGATCGAGCATCGAGTAATATGCACTGAAAACTGGAATTACGACCAATGGAAACTCGGATCCTTGTGATTTATGGACTGTCATGGCGTAGCACAAGCTCAAGTCACCAATTTCATCGTCGTCGAGTTTAACAATTCGGTCATCAAATAGCACTTCAACTTCAGCTTTCTTGTCAACAAATCGAATGCTCCGGATAAAGCCAAGGTCGCCATTAAAGACATCTTTTTCATAGTTATTTCGAGTCTGAATAACCTTATCGCCCACTCGCAGTAGCCCATCATCATCGATTTTTAACTCTTCCTTGTCAGGATGAGGAGGGTTGAGTTCCTGCTGCAATAGCCGATTGATATTTTCCTGCCCAGCCTCTCCTCTACGCATTGGGACGAGTATTTGAACATCTTTGACTGGATCCAAAGAATACAGTTTGGGAATGGTTTCTTTCACAAGTGGCAAAAGCAATTCTCTGAAAGTCTGAATACTACAAGGAAGCATGACAAGCGATTCACCGCTCGCAAGATGAGGAGTTCTGCTTACCAAATTAAACTCTGGCTTATGGCCTTGTATGATCTGGCGAGCAGCTGTCGGGATAGGACTCTCGCTTGACTGTCGAAATATTTGTGTGAGTCGAGCTACCGGGACCTCGCTCGAAGCGATAACATCGCGCAAACAATTGCCTGCTCCGACACTCGGAAGCTGGTCAACATCGCCAACCAAAATGAGTCGAGTTTTAGCATCCATAGCTTCGAGTAGCGCATTGAACAAATCCAAGCTCAGCATCGAGGCTTCGTCCACTATCACGACATCAACGTCACTGAGCGCACCCTCTCCGCCTTCGGATACACCAGCTTCCCCTTGACCTAATCGTAACGTTTTATGCAACGTATAAGCTTGAGCCTCAATGGACGCAGTCATGCGCTTCGCAGCGAGACCCGTTGGGGCACACAAGGCCACCGTCCTTTTCAATGCACGCTGGACCCTATAAATAGCTTTTAAAACGAAAGTTTTTCCACAACCCGGACCACCTGTCAGAACCATAAAGCGAGAGCCAATCGACATCTCGACGGCACTGAGCTGCTCATCCGACAACTTAAGCCAAGGAACATCTGGCACAAGCTCTTGAAGGGTGATTTCCCCGGCCTGAAACTTTGCCTCGAAAGGATCAACCCCGAGACTCTCTTTATACAGAAGTCCAGCACACTCTCCCGCTGTTGCGTTTTCCAACGCATAGACCTCGGGAAGATAAAATAAGGGCTCTCCCCCAACTTCGGACCCAGACTGTTGCGCATCGGGTAGTCGCAATAAAAAGCTCGATACGTCCTTTTCCTTGTTTTGCTTGTAGATCGCCCGCAACTCGGAAAGCAGTAAATCAAAGGTAAAGCGAACATCACGCTTTGCCCCTAAAACTTCCCGCGCACCTTCAATCAATACATCGCGAGGCAAACAACAATGGCCGTCGTCGAGCGCACGCTCCAGTGTGTAGACAAAGGCAGCCTCCAAGCGAAATCTCGAGAGCGGATCGACACCAAGCTTGAGGGCAATAGCGTCAGCACGGAGGAAGCCAACGTTTCTAAAGTCAGAAATCAATCGGTACGGATTTTCTTTGAGCAAATCAACGGCCTCAGAGCCGTAGCGCTCGTATATTCTGTTTGCAAAATTTGGAGGAATATTGTGCTCGTGAAGAAAAACCATGATGGCGCGATACACTTCGTCCCCGGTGATGAGGGAAATCACTGCATCCGCTTTATCTCGTTTCGCCCTAAAAAAAGCATACACTTTTTCTTTTTCGGTTTTGCACACTTCAACAAGTTCATCAATTGTGCGCACATTAAGAGCTTCTAATAGTTTTTTGGCTGTGACTTCACCCACACCTTTAATGTTATTAACTAAAAATGGGATAACGCCGGTCAATGTAGGTGGTCTGATTGGCTCGCTGTAAATCACCTGAAAGGTTTCGCCGTACTTCGGCGACTGACTCCAATCACCAAACAACTTATACTGCTGCTGCGCATCAAATTTACCTACAGTCAGTGACTTTCCACTAGCCCGAAAACGTTTAGCAGACTTCGAATCCACAAACTCAGCCACCACAAAACCGCCATCTTGTGAGGCAAAAATAACCTTTGATAACAGTGCAGTCAGTTCAAGTGCCACCCAAAGTCCCCTTTTTAACGACCTGAAGCTTGCACTCGATCTGAAACTATGGCAACTAGGGGGGCACGTCGGGGCTTAGCGCAGTGGTAGCGCATCTGTTTTGGGAGCAGAGGGTCGTGAGTTCGAATCCCACAGCCCCGACCACTTTTCCCCTACCTATCTGCACATTCACTAAAGTTACCTACGCTAAATACAGACTAGAGCTTTTTCCGTGACTTTTTCTTCTGGACAGGTTTTGGGCTGAGTTTTTTTTGCGATTTAGAAGGAGCTACTAGCAAAAACCGCGCGAGAGTTTTCTTATTGAAAGGCCGTTTTACACCTCTACCGAGCTGAATGAGCTCGTAGATTCTTGCATCACTGCTCGGATGACTCAACTGAGCAGACGAGTCTTCTGGTATGCGTTTGATGACTTTCATCAGCGCGTCAGGCGAGTATCCTGCTCGATAGAGTATACGAAATGCCTCCGCATCCGCTTCAAGTTCTTGCTCCTGATTGAACTTCATATTCACACTGTCTGAGACGATCTTCACAAAAGAGGTCAACTGCGCAAGAGTTGGA
>JBEAPS010000196.1:0-3569 GCA_041164285.1 Pseudomonadota bacterium | reverse complement strand
AAAAGCAGAGTTCATATTAGCCCATTTGATCGGCTCGGGCGAATTAGAGCGCAATACCTAAAGTCACTCCAACATCAACACGCACGTCTTTGTTGAGATTGTTCATTTTTGAAATGATGTCAGCAGCCGCATTCTCCTGCGATTTTTCGCTCAAATCAGATGTCTCAAACTTCGGTTTAGGAATATTAAGCCCAGCACCCGCATACGCAGACCATGTGAAACCAAATTGAGTGAGAAGTCGGTAACCGACGTGCACCGCTGGCGCCGCCACGAACGAAGCCTTCTCGGATTTTATGCTGTCCACAGTGATAGTCGTTGTGACTTGACCCAAAAACAACTTACCACCCACAAAAATACCATTCAGCGATTGCATCGGATAGAGACGAAGTTTAGGTGCGAGAAAAATACCCTGAGATTCACCCTTGGAGTTGCCGCTTTCGTCGCTTTTGGTTGTGTAAACGATGTCGGCACCTAAGTTCATATTTTCTGAACTACGCATCTCAAACTCAAGTCCGATTTCTTTGTTAACGAGCCGAGCAGCATTGATCTCAAAGACAGTCTTTGCTTCAGACAATCCAGGCGTGTAGCGCTGACCATAGACTGGTTGCTCACCCGTGGGCGGAACGTACTCTGATGCCTGAGCCACCTGACCAGCAAACAGAGTAGTCGCAAAAACAGAACCTACGAGCAGAATATTTCCAGAAATTGTTCTCAAAGCTTCCTCCATGACATTCTTCAGTGTTTTATTGACGAAAAGAGATCGATAAATTTGGCCGCGTACTTTGGTACTTCAGAAGAGTACATCATGCGTGTGTGAGTTCGATTTTCATCAACGTGTGTAAACAGAGCGGCCGGAATTTCCAGCATCAGATGACGAGCCCGCTCCATCGGAACACGCCTGTCCTTGGCACCATGGAACCAGAGCACGGGTGTTCGTACATTTCTCAACACCTTGCGTTTCGCAAATGTTTCACTCACAAACTCTGCAAGCTGGCGTTCCCAATCAATCCCTATCCTTAATCTCAATGGAAAGGTTTTGGATAGTCGCTTTTGAGACATAGGAACAACCCCTGTCAGCCCGTAAAACGGAACAACCGTCAACAAATCTTTAAGCCACGCTGCAGGGCTAAAAACTGTTCCTCTTTCTTTTTTAAACGTTCCGTCGCTTCCTGTATTCACAGCTGGGCTCACCGCAATCACACCCGACAACAACTCCGCACAATCTTTTCGGGACGCAGCAAGCAAACCATATGCAGCTCCTGAGGCACAGCCCATTAAATAGCAGGCAGGACCAGGACGCTTTCCGCTGAGGGCTGCCTCACCAGTCATTCCGTACAACCTCTGCAACAACAATGGGACAGAGCGGGTTGCAGACTGCAGGTCGAGTGCTGAACCTCCGCTGAAGCCATGCCCGTCCCAATCAACAGACAAAACATGAATACCTTGTGCATTGAGAGCTTCAATCCAATGCCAATAAGGATAAGTGGCGTCAAAGCCAAGATTGTGCAAAAGGACGACTAAAACCTGGGTTCCCTCGCGCTTTTGCAATGGGGTAGCAAGCACCCCGCCTCCAGTACCATTTGCAAGCGGAATTGAATAATAATTAAATTCCGCAACCTTACGACATACCTCCGGAACACGTCGATGCGGAGCTCGAACAAATTGAGCCTCAGTGATGGTCATGAGCCTTTCTTCAAGCCAGCTCGCCACATCCATCATTCAGTCGTTTCCTTGCTTAAAAAGAATTGAGTTCTTCGCCTGGTAATTATAGCGTGCCTCAGAGTAGGCACAAGAATCTGCCGCCAGAACGTGTCATTTTCCGGAGAGTTTACCCCATGTATGAATTCAGCCTCGACTCCACAATGAAAGAAGTGGAAACGAAATTTCCCTTTGCACGCGCTGTTCTGCATGCAAAGTTCCACGTAGGTGGCTGCGCTTCCTGCGGTTACGAAGCACATGAATCGATTTCACAAGTTGCAAGTAAACATGGCAAAAACGCGAGTGACATGCTCGAAGCACTCAATGCTGGAGTGCTCGATATGAGTGCAGCTGAAATTTCACCCGACGCCGTCTCGAAGATGCTCAATGATGAGTCTGTATTGTTCGTGGACGTACGAGAGAACTGGGAGTTTGAACTCTGCAAACTCAGCGGCCGTGCAGTCCAGCTCAGTGAAAAGACGATGCCGCTGATTTTCGAGCAGGGTCTGCATGCCAAGGCAGTAGTTGTCTACTGTCATCATGGAGTCCGAAGCCTGAACGCAGCATTGTATATGCGACAGAACGGATTACCTAATGCCGTGTCACTCAAAGGCGGGATCGACCGCTATGCACAGAGCATTGACTCCTCAATTCCCCGATACTGAGTCTAGACTCTGGCGAAATCGCTTCTTTCAGTCCATCATAGTCGACGAAATCGTTTCTATGTTTTGACTGGGAGGCTGTGTGTCATGGGAAGCTCACAAAAGCTCGGAGCTCTGATTCATCCTGCAGGAAAAATTCGCCTCAGTGCAGAGGAGCAGGAGCATCGCCTCCGGCAGTTGCAAGAGCTAGGTCTAAATCTGACAGAGTTTGCACCCGAAATTGAAGAACAATTTGAGCTTACGGCTGGTAAACCCCTCGACAGAGCAATTCTATTGGCTCAAGCACTCACTCTGAGAAAATTCTCCTATGTCTGGGCTGCGCGCGGTGGTTTCGGAACAACAGAATTGGTTCCCTTTCTTGAAAATTTATTGCCACCAGTTCTTCCTCCGAAACTTTTCATTGGCTTTTCCGACAATTCATTTTTAGGAAACTACTTGGCAGCCAGATATCCGAACATGACTTACATCCATGCCAACCACGCATTTGACCCACTTCTACTCGACCCTAGCAACAGCGATACAAGTCTCCTTCTTCAATTGATCAAAGGAGAGTCTCCCAAACCTCAAATTTTGAATGCGGAATGGTGTTCCTCCGTAAATGGAAACACTTTTTCTCTCACTGGCCCTTGCATTCCGTTCAACTTAAGCCTTGCTGAAAGCTTTGCTGCGACACGGCACGTATCTTTTCCCGAGAACTCAATTCTTTTTCTCGAAGACATCAACGAAGAGCTTTTTCGGGTTCAGAGAAAATTTGATTCGCTCATTAATGCTGGACTGATAGATAAATGTAGCGCAATTATTTTGGGCAGTTTCAGCGATTGCAAAAAAGCAGACGGCTCGGTTGCTTCGGAGCAGGAAATAGCGGAACTGTTTTCACGTAAATCAGGAAAACCAGTTCTCGTCGTGAAAGCTTTTGGTCACGATGACAGACGCCTTCCACTCGTGGCACATACCACAATCCGTGTATCGAAGTCTTCTAATGAGATAACGGTCGAGATCAGTTTTACCGCGGAAAACAGGAATGGCCTTGCCACTGAGTTCTCGGCAGCGTTATGCCCAATTAAGAATTCAAACAACCCCGATGCAATGCCTCAGCTCCACTTCACCGGAATTGGTGGTACAGGAATGGCAGCTGTTGCTGGTCTATTTAGTTCTGCCGGTTTTTCAATTTCTGGAAGTGACAATCCGATTTATCCGCCGATGGATGAA
>JBEAPS010000195.1:0-2887 GCA_041164285.1 Pseudomonadota bacterium | reverse complement strand
GATAGAATTACTCGAGAGACTTAAGCATTGTAGTCATTTTTTCAAACGATTCCGTCTTAAGATCGTCTGCACTCTTGGCTCCGATTTCGAGAGGCTCGGAAATGGTGAACCTCAGTTTTCTAGACTGAAGCAACAAACTACCTTTTGGCCAGATTTTGTCGGTTCGGCTCAGTGCCAGCAAAACGATAGGAACCTTGAGCTCAGATGCAATTTGAAATGCGCCGTCCTTGAAGGCTCCCAAGGTGAGGTTGGGATCTACCTGCCTTGTACCCTCCGGGTATATGAGTAGTGAATCGCCACGCTGGAGACGTTCACGCATTAAGCTGAGGCTCCCAGCTCTGCTTTCTTTGCTAGATCGGTCAACTGGAACGTCACCGCATAGACGCATCCACCACCCAACGACGGGCACTTTGAGAACAGAGCGTTTAGATAAAAAAAGCAAAGGACGCCCGACGACGAACACAAACAATGGATCCAAGTTACATCTATGGTTGCTGACGAGGATAAACTGTTTAGGTAGATGCTCTGATCGAGACTGAAGAGTTCGCAATGCGGGAACTCCAAAAAAGAGCCATAGATTGAAAGAAGACCAATAGAGTCTCATTTTCTGCGCAAGTCGATGGCTATCAACGCTGCCATTACCTTTAAGGATCCAACTCGCCAAAAAGGTGAACTGAATCACCATCCCAGATCCCATGAATGTAAGCCAAAAAATCAGGCTGTGGATGGCTTTCAGCATAACCGCAAAAACTCCAAATTAAATTCTCAATTTCAGACACTTTACTTTTTAATTTTAAAAATTGAAGCGTCCATCTGCTGTTAATTGTTGGCAAAGAGCAACTCACACTCTTATTACCTTGTAAAAATGTGTAGTTGTGTTTCAAAAGTCAAAAACTATTCTGCCTCCTGTTGTAGTACCACACAAATAAAGGAGGTCATCAATGCATCAATTTGCACACATGAGCCTGGTCCTCTTCGCAGCGATGACATCGGGAATTGTGGTGCTCACTGATGCATATGCAGCAGTGAGCTGTGAGCACTCAGTTGACGCACCTGTTCCCACGCTCTTCTGTAGAAGTTCAAGCTCTCCGAGCGAGGGCTCTGAGGCATGGATATCGCTCCGGAAAATGCCTGCGTGGGGAACGAATGCCGGACTCACAATCGTGGATCTCTGTCTCGATAGCGACAGTCGAAAAGATGGAAAATTCGACCCCACACTTATAGTCTCGCAGGATTTCGCTCACGACGGTGCCAACGAGCGCAATTGTCTGAGGCGTTATTGCACGGACCAAAAGCGAGCGTTTTCTTTTACTCTCAATAGCATCCCGTTTCCAATTGGTTGGACAATGGTTCGATTTAGGTTTGGTGGGGAAACGCAATCGTTTTCAATTAGTTGTGATGAATTTTCTCATCGAGAATGAAGTAATAAGGGGGCGCTCATATGAGGTTTGAAATAAAAATAATTACCATCGCAATTTGCATGACATTCACAGACCAGAGCCGTGCTGAGGAGCAGTGTAAAGATGTTGTTCTTAACTTTGTTGACTCTGGGAGTATGGGCAGTGACCTGAAGCAAAGAGGTAGGCGAGTCACAGCACTGATTCCATGTAATTCACTTCCATGGGATACAAACACAGCTACTCCAACCACACTACACTTTATAGATCACTCTGATTCACAGCTTTGTATTTCACAAAGAAGTTGTGGAAATATTCAATATTGGAGCGGTCATTTTGCTCTCTCGGCTGGATGGAGTGACGTGACGACACTGAGTGATTTTTGGATATTTGCACGAAACGGAAGAATTGCGACTGATTGGAATGGATATCAGTTGGTTGCGAGTTTTGCTGTGGGACGTGGACAAATCGAGCGGGACTGTGGGCCAATGACAAAACCTAGTTGCATCTCGAGTGTCAAAGGATCGAAAAATGACGTTTCGTCATGGAAATAACACGTCAAAAACCACGTCATGTGTCGGAAAAACTGATGGTGTCGAAAAATTGCCTGCGAGAATGATTGAGGAAAAAAAAGCGGCAGTTTTGTTTGTGTCAAAAGGCTAATCAGGTCAAAAACCAGACTGAACGTAATTTTTTGGGCTGCGCTAATCTCGAAATAGTCAGGCTATCGCGATCAACTGCGAAGTCTGTCGATGGGGGTCAGCGTCATGTTCCGCTTTGTTCAACTCAGCCAAATTTTACTGCTCTGCGGGGTTTTGCCTGCTGCAGTGTCTTTTGGCAGTGATAAAGCTGACGGAAAATCTGACCGATCAGAGTCGTTTGTGCCGGGCTCAGAAAGCTACAGAGCGAGTTTCGATCTTGGAGTTCCAAGGCGGTTCGCAACGCGCTATCTGCGAGAATCGAGGGCACTCGAGATAAAAGTTATTCCAGCCAAAGCATCTGAATTCGATGCCAGTAGCTTCTACGACACACGCTTCATACACAGAGTTCTAGTTCGAGAGAATCGTGGCGAAGTTACGCTATCGATACAACTCAAAAATGCACCCGTTGCATGGTACGTGGGGCATCAGTCGAATCCATGGAGAATTGTCCTGGATATTTGGCGCACTGAACCCTCTCTTGCTCGAAGCATAGAGGAAGAATGGGATTGGCAGGAGGATGCAAGCGGTCAGAGTCGCACACTGAATGAATCTGCTCTTGTATCTGTGTCGAAAGTTCCAACTCAATCTGGAGCGAAATCGAGAGAAATAGATCTGCCAGACAATTCAGATTATTCAAAGTCCGATTCCCAAGTAGTCGAACAACCACTGGTTGAAGAATCTGGCCAGCCGAGTCAGTCGCCATTTCAGAGAATTGAGCCTGTCGTGGCTGTTAACATGAAGCAGGCATTGGATACTGAGCGCAGTCTCAATAGACAGCCTGCCGGTCAT
>JBEAPS010000194.1:0-5197 GCA_041164285.1 Pseudomonadota bacterium | reverse complement strand
AGCCAGTCCACATGGAATGGCTCGTAGAACGATTTTGCGGTTCTGGGTGCGCAGGAGTGCAATGCGTTCAGCCATGCGTTTCTCCTCTCCTTGCCTTGTTCAAAGGTCATGAACGGCTGATGTTAGAGAGGAGTTTACATCGAAATAAAAAAAGGCGCCCTGTCGAGGCGCCAACAGAGCTCAGTCGCGTTGCTTCCTGCGGCCGTGGTGTCCTTTTTTGTGACCGCAGAGCAATTTATGCGTCATTTTTGAAAAGGTTTCACGTTGCTCGGGGGTGAGTAGGGCACGTGTTTCGAGCATGCCCTCAAGGTGCAGAGCCGAGAGCTTTTGGTTGGTCACCTGAAGTTCTGAAAATATTTTGCGAACTTCATCGTCGGTTCCTGCTTTGAGAGCTGCTTGCAGTTTTGCAATGTGTGCGCTGTGCTCACTATGAATTGCGTCTGCTTGAGTGCGCTTTGCTTCACGTATGGCGCGCATTTTTTGTTTCTGTTCTTTACTCAAGCTGAGTTTGTACATTATGCGCTCCTGTAGTCCCGGATGTGCCACATCAAGAGGGGGAGGTGGGGCGAGAGCTTCAGACACCTCAGCGTCTTGTGCTTGATCTTGAGCGCTTGCAGTGTTCAATGGTGCTGCAAGAAATACAAAAGCTGTTGAGAGTAAAAGTGCTGTTTTTTTCATGGTAGTTGACCTCAATCAAAGAGTTTCAAATTCAGCGTCGAACGAGCTACTGAAAGGTGTTCCGACAGATTCAAACGATTCCGAAATAAAGAAATAAACCTCCTCTTCGCTGAGTTCTGGAAGCGGTGTTTGAGTGACCACCGAGATGGGACTGGTGTGTGTTGGCGAACGTTCTGCGGGTCTCATGAAAATGATAGCCGTGAGACTGACAGCGGCACACAAAGCACCAGCGGTCGCCCAGTTGATTTTCAACATCCCTTTCAACTTTGAACTCAACGAACGCCGCACTGTGGCGTTGAGCAGGCGTTCCTCAAAGTCATGCGACTCGCGTGGAATGTCGGGGCGGTGAGAGCGCAGGAAATGAACTAGTTTTTCATCACGTTCATCGTGATTCATAATGAGACCCCCTTGCTCTCTAGAAATTGTCGCAATCGTTTGCGCGCGTTGAACAGGCGCGACTTCACAGTTCCTGCGGGTATGTTCATCATCTGGGCTGTGTCCTCGATCGAGAGTTCTTCAAGGTCGACGAGCACCACCACGGCTCTGTGTTCGAAATCGAGGCTCGCCAATGCCTTCTCTACGAGTATTTTTGCATCAAAGGACGCCTCGGTTTTTGATTCACTTGGAGCGAGTGTGTGTTCAAGGATGAGTTGGTTGAATTGAGCGCGTTGCTTTGCAGAACGTTTGCGAACATCCATGGCAACATTCCACGTCGTTCGGTAAATCCAGCTCGAGAGTGCTTGTGCTTCACGCAGTGAGGATAGTCCTTTCCACACTCTGAGAAAAACCTCTTGAACGTTGTCATCGAGATGATCTGGTCCGAGGAGTTGAACGAGGAGGCCGCGCACTTTTTTTGAATAGGAACGATAAATGCTCAAGAACCCTTGTTCGTCGCCGTGGCGAGCTGCATCTATCCAGCTTTGCATGCTCTCAACCTCAGCCACATCTGTCTCCTTAAACTGTGTGTCTGCTCCTTTAGACCGAGCTCGCCCCAGAAAAGTTCATTGCGCTCGGAAATAAAATATAACTATTTGTATTTAATTGATTAAATAAATGAGAGTGGGGTGGGGTTGCCTCTGTACGCCCTCTCTCAATCAAGAGAGTAGCGCGCATACTCCGCTTTCACTGCAGCTGTCACAAAAGACACCACTTCATTCACAGGCAACGTTTGAGCTTGAGTCCGTCCATCGCGGTACTTGAACTCAACCTTCCCCTCTTTCAGATTCCGTGGCGAAACAATGACGCGCAGCGGCACACCCATGAGGTCAGCATCTGCAAATTGTGAACCCGGTTTTTCATCGCGGTCGTCCATAATCACGTCGATTCCGTTTTTACGGAGCGAGTTGTAAATTTCGTTTGCCGTGCCTTCAGTGTCGCCCTCTTTTTTGTTGAGAACGCACATGTGCACTTCAAACGGCGCAATGGTGATGGGGAACACAGGGCCGCGATCGTCATGACTCTCTTCCATGATGGCAGGCAGAAGTCGGGTGATCCCAATGCCGTAGCAGCCCATCGTGTGGTTTTGTGCATTGCCTTCTTGATCCAAGTAAGTGCAGCTCATGGACTGAGAGTAGCGCGTACCCAGATGGAAGATGTTTCCAATTTCAATGCCGCGGGTTTCCTGAAGAGGCTTTGCACACTGGGGGCAGGGGTCGCCTGCACGTGCCTTGGCAATGTCGCCATTGAGGACTTTTTTCTTTTGCCAATCGCTCAAGCCCGACATGAGATCGCGGTTGAGGTTGAAGTTCTTCACATGGTAGCCGTCTTTGTTTGCACCAGTTGCGAAGTTCGTGCCAGCTGAAATGGTCTTGTCGAGCACAATCCAACATTTTGAGAGATCAAGCCCGATGGGGCCTGTTGAGCCAGCGACGGCTTGAGCTGCCATGATGACTTCATTTTTTGCAGGGAACACTTCTTTTTGAAGAAGAACTTTAAGTTTTTGCTCCACGACATCGAGGTCGCCACGCACGAAGGCAACCACCAGTTCTTGCTCGCGGGTTTGGAACATCACAGCCTTGCAAGTGTTGGCAGCTGTGATTCCGAGAAACTTTGTGAGTTCATCGATCGTTTTGACGTTGGGTGTGTGCACTTCTTCGAGTGCTTTTTCTGCGTCGGTGGTGTGAGTGTAGGGGCTTGTCGCAATTTCCTGATTCGCTTTGTAGTCGCAGGAGCTGCATGTAATTAGGGTGTCTTCACCTGAGGGCACGAGCATCATAAACTCGTGCGAAAACTTGCCGCCGAACATGCCGTTGTCTGAAAGCACGCTCACAAAATTATTGCAGCCGGTCCGTTTGAAAAAGCGCATATAGGCTTCGTGAACTTGCCAGTAATAATTCTGCAGGTCCTCTTCACTGGTGTGAAAACTATAAGCGTCTTTCATCGTAAATTCGCGCAGACGAATGAGTCCGCCGCGTGGTCGTGGCTCGTCGCGGAATTTGGTTTGAATTTGGTACATCATGGCTGGCAGCTGGCGATAGCTCGTAAGTTCAGTGCGTGCAAAGTACACCACAGGCTCTTCGTGGGTCATGCACAAAACCATGGGTTTGTCGTTGCGATCATTAAGACGGAACATGTCTTTGCCAATAGCAGAGTAGCGTCCGCTCTCGGCCCACAGCTCTTTGGTTGCAAGGCAAGGCATTTTGACTTCCTGCCCCTCGACGCGGTTCATTTCCTCGCGGCAGATGGCTTCAATTTTTGCGATCGACTTTTGTGCCAAAGGGAGAAGACCATACACACCTGCGGAGTATTGCCTGACAAAACCGCCTCTCAAAAGAAATCTGTGGCTCACAAGTTCTGCGTCGCGAGGGGTTTCTTTGACAGTGCGTCCAATGAGTTTTGATAAGTACATGTTGATAGACTCCGAAGGTATATTCTCAGCACGAGATGCATAAGTTCAGCGGTAGGGTTCGGTCAATTCTCCGAGCAGCTCGTATGATGACTTACCGTAGGGCCCATCGATGTCGGTGATACGCAGGCGGCCTTGCAGCCACACGGGCCCCCAAGAGCGCGATGCGGTGCGGCCACCCGCCATGCGCACATGAATCATTTGGTTTCCGGGGGGTGGTGGTGTGTGGATGCAGGCTGTCGGGCTCGGTACGAGCAGAAACTCACTCACTGCATTTTGATCGTCTTCAAGAGGCACAATAAAGCCAGGGATACGCACACGTTGGCCATCGAGTTTTCTCAGGTGGCCAGGCATAGCTCCTGTTTTGAGGTCGAGCTCTCGGAGGGTTGCCCAGTCGGTTTCTACAGGCTTTTCATTGGCATTAGCTTCGTTTGCGTTTTTATCATTCATAAATGAGTAAATTCCAGCAAAGCCGAACGCAAAGCCCACACTGCTCAACATTATAATCCGTAGCCAAAGTGGCATATTTCACCCCTATCATTTCAGAGCTATGACTATACACACTGCCGAAAATGAGGCCAACCCGATGGGTGTGCTTGCGCTCGGTTGTATCGCTGCTAAGGTAAGAAACGAAAATCTATTTTTGCCTAATTAGGGAGCGAATTTGAGTCAGGTGGATACCGAGCCACTCCTCCAACATGTTGAGGAGCTCGCGAAAAAGCACTTCTCAATAGACTCTCTGCGCCCACAGCAGCGCGAGGTGTTTTCTGCTCTCGCTCAAAACAAGCAGGTTCTTGCAATGCTCCCGACCGGAGCCGGTAAAACCCTCATCTACGCCCTCGGGTGTTTGCTGTTTCCAGAGGGTGTCACCGTCGTAGTCTGTCCGCTCATTGCCCTCATGCGCGACCAGTTCAACCGCATGTCCGCAGCAGGCATCAACGCAGCAATTATTTATTCAGATCAGCCCGAAGAAGAGCGCCGACTCGCTTTTAGAAACCTGCTTTCTGGTCACACGCGTTTGCTTTTTGTGAGTCCTGAGCGCTTTGCCATGCAGAGCTTTCAGCGCTTGCTCCGCCGTGTGCAGCTCGGGATGGTGGTGGTGGATGAGGCTCATTGCGTTGTCTCGTGGGGTCACTCGTTTCGGCCAGAGTACAGTCAGCTGGCAGGACTTTTAAGAAATTTAAATTCGCACAGGGTATTGGCTCTTACGGCAACTGCGTCTTCGGCGAGTCGCGAACTCATTCGAGAAACGGTGTTTCCTGACCACACTCAAGTGTATGAAGTCATCGACAAACCGCTGCGTGAAAACATTCAGGTTGAAGCACTGCGCGTCTATTCTGAGGACGAACGCTGGGAAAGTGTCAAGCGGCTTCTTGCGGAAACGAGTTCACGCAAGAGCATTTTGTATTTCCCTCGGCGAGAGCAGTGCCAAAAAGCCGCAGCAGAGCTCAAGCGCGCAGGCTACAATTCAGTGGTGTATCATGCGGGCCTGCACAAAGACTTCCGTCGATCGGTTGAAGAATACTTGCGGCAATCAGAACGGCCGGTCGTCATTTGTGCCACTCTTGCCTTTGGCATGGGAATAGATCTTCCGAAAGTAGAGCTTATTGTTGTGGTCGGTTTTCCGGGCAACATCGAAGAAATGTTTCAAATGATGGGGCGTGCAGGAAGGCA
>JBEAPS010000193.1:0-3224 GCA_041164285.1 Pseudomonadota bacterium | reverse complement strand
TCCTCAAGCGTCCGCACGAGCCACCCGGCAATCTGCCGGACTTCGATGACGCATTATTTGAACAATACTGGCTAAAAGATGAACATCTCAAACGTGTTGAGGGTTTCACTCGGAAACAGAGTCAGTTGAAAAGGAGCAGATAGAACCATGATCACGAAGCCAGCGTTCGCAGTGACCGCACTCTTTTTCGGCGTGAACTTTATCTCAACCGGATGTGGTGTAAAAACTCCCCCCACTCCCCTTCTTCCAAGTGCAGATAGCGTGTTGGACAAGGAAATCAAAACTCGGAAAAAGGAACAAAAAGACTCACCGCGGAAGTAACAGCGGATAGGAGACACGTTTGTGACAACGATAAACTCATGGCCAAAAACAAGATTTTTTGAACTTTTTCCAGAAGTCCGTCACCCGATTGTTCAAGGCGGTATGGTCTGGGTCAGTGGCGGCCGGCTCGCTGCGGCTGTATCCGAAGCGGGAGCACTTGGCCTTGTCGGTGCTGGCTCGATGAAGCCTGACCTCTTACGCCAACACATACAAAAAGCAAAAGCGCTCACGTCACAGCCCTTTGGGGTCAATGTACCGCTTCTCTATAAGGATGTGCGTCTCCAGCTGGAGGCAGCTCTTGACGAAGGCGTCAGAATTTTTTTCACAAGCGCTGGTTCACCCAAAACCTTCACCGCGTGGCTCAAGAGCCATGGAGCAATCGTTGTGCATGTTGCATCATCGCCAGAGCTTGCCATCAAATGTCAGGATGCGGGTGTGGATGCCGTTGTGATTGAAGGATTCGAAGCGGGTGGCCACAACGGACGTGATGAACTCACAAGTCTTGTGCTGTTGCAACAGATGTCGGGACGACTGTCCATCCCCTTGATCGCAGCGGGTGGCTTTGGTTCGGGCGCGGCGATTGGCGCAGCATTGCTGTTGGGCGCAGACGCAGTGCAAATGGGTACACTCTTTGCCGCAACTGAAGAAAGCTCAGCCCACCCGAACTTTAAGCAGGCCATGATCGACGCTGGTCACAGTGCAACCCACTTAAGAATGAAGAAACTTGTTCCTGTCCGCTTGCTTCACAACCCCTTCAGTGAAAATATCCGTTTTGCAGAAGAACAGTGTGCCAGTGCCGAGTCCCTCAGCCAAATTCTTGGAAAAGGACGCGCAAAAGCTGGAATGCTTGATGGTAATCTTGCTGAAGGAGAGCTTGAAATCGGACAGATTGTCTCACAGGTGCGACACATTCCCACCTGCGCACAACTTATTGCTGATTTGTATCAACAGTTCACTACCGCAGCCTCTCGTATTTGCAAATAATCATCTTTACAGGCTTATTTAAATTTTCTTTTTCGATGATAAATTTTTTTTTGTAAAATTATTACGCATAAAGTGCACTGTTTGCGGTAATTTTTTCATCGCTATTTTTTTTAAACCCAACATTTACCGGCGCTTAAATTTTTAGTTCTCAAGCACCGGCTAAAGGATGCCCACCTGAGCCCGAAATACAAGATGAAAGTTCTGCAGTGCAAATCACTCAAGGGAGAGTGATGCGGAGCTTGAGGGCAAACGTTCATTTTGGGATTCATGGAGGAATCAGGTATGGGACTGCGCATCGCCAGCAATGTTCAAGCACTCACTGCTCAGAGAAATCTGAACGCGACGACGGAAGCAAACAATGCAAGCATGGAAAAGCTCGCTTCCGGCTTCCGAATCAACAAAGCAGCAGATGACTCTGCAGGACTTGCGATTTCTGAAAAGTTGAAAGCTGACATTCGAGGTATCAACATGGCTCGCAGAAATGCAAGCGATGGAGTTTCTCTCATCCAGACAGCCGAGGGTGGTCTTAATGAAGTGGGAAACATTCTGAGCCGCTTGCGTGAGCTCGCAGTTCAGGGGTCATCCGATACTGTCGGTGACACTGAGAGAGGCTTTCTGAACAAGGAGTTCTCTCAACTCAAAAATGAAATCACACGCATTGCGAAATCAACAGAGTTCAACGGAACACTTTTGATTGGTGGTGAACTTGATGGCGCCGAGCCCAGCTTGGCAGCACGAAGCAATGCCTATCCGCTCGAAATTCAGATTGGCAAGAACTACTTCGAAAGTGACGACTCCAAAGATCAGGCATCACCCGTCAACGTCTTGAGAATTGATCTTCAGGATATCAACTCAACAGTCGGCGAGAATGGCCTCAACCTTGGTGAGGGTGCTGATGAAGGAGCCCAAGTTGCCAACAAAGAGTCGGCACAGGCCTCCATTGAAATGCTGGACACAGCAATCACAAAGGTGTCTGGTTACCGCTCAACACTTGGTGCAATTCAGAACCGGCTCAACTCGGCCATGTCGAATCTGTCGGTGCAGGCTGAAAACGCGAATGCAGCCAACAGTCGCATCCGTGACACTGACTTTGCGGACGAGAGCGCTAAGTTGACACAGACGAACATCTTGAAACAGTCAGGTGTTGCGGTTTTGGGTCAGGCGAATCAAACCCCACAGCTCGCCCTTCGCCTGCTTGGCTAAGGCTTTGTTCCGTGACAAACTTCTCCAGTGAAACGATTTGACTCGAATTCAATGGAGACGCATCCGTGAAAATTGCCCTCATAGGTGCTGGTGCTGCAGGCGCTGCCTGCGTCTCGGTCCTGCGTTCCCGCAGGGCCGACTTTTGTATTTTTGAAAAATCACGCGGCGTCGGCGGTCGGCTTTGCACGCGCCGAGTCTCGGACGCTCTTCCGAGCCACACTCTGCTCTACGATCACGGCTGTCCATCGTTCAAAGTTGGTGAAACTCTGAATTCTTTCATAACCTCCGACCTTTCGCTAAATTCACTCAGACAAATCAGCAGTGAGCTCTGGGTGTCCGCGCCAACAATGCCTCATTTTATCAAAGAACTTCTCGGCGCATCCCAGCTCCACACCCAATGCGAGATTGATGCCATCGAAGGACAACCCGGAGCGTGGTTTCTGACAGAGAAGTCGAGGGGCAACGCCGAAGCACCCCGACGTTTCGGCCCCTTTGAAAAGATTGTCATTACAGCACCAGCACCGCAGGCCCTCAACTTGCTGCGCAACACCGAACATTCATGGGCCGCTCCCCTCAATTCAGTCAAATATTCTCCCTGTTGGGTTTTGCTCATCTCTGTGCAATCGGACACACCCGTTGGGTTCAGTGCATCATCTATTTTTTCGTCGATTAGCAATCAGGAGTCTAAGCCTGAACGAACGACACAGCCGTCAATT
>JBEAPS010000192.1:0-3701 GCA_041164285.1 Pseudomonadota bacterium | reverse complement strand
GAGTTGTGGTCGGGGTGTCAGCAGCACTTCTATTAAGTGCCGCGAGTTTGCCAGCGTTGGGTGCAGCAATGGGTAGCTTTTGGACAGCAACGGCGGGCAGTGTCGGATACTTCACTGCAGGCGCTGCGTCGGGTGCCGCTGCGGCCGCTGGAATTACATCTGCGGGCAGTGCGGCTGCAGCAATGGGCACGAGCGCATTTGCACTTGCTGTCGCAGCCGGTGGAGTTTTTACTGCAGTAAGTCTTCCCTTGCACCGCTGGATTTCAGATCTCCCTTCAACTCCCTTCAAAACAGCTTTGCAAACGGCCTATTATGTTATGATTGCTGCCGATGTATACCGTGTTGGCCGAGGTTTTTTAGCGCACACAGCTCGCGTTTTCGGAACATCTCGAAAACTCATTAGCAACGTCTTTCAGACGGAGTCTTGGAAGACTGTTATGAATTTAACCCCTAACTCAACGACAAAGGCCGAAGTGATTGCAACGCTCAATGCGCGGGGAGGAGCTTCTTGGCAAAAGTTTAAGATTGCCCTTTACGGTTTGCGTAATTCCGCGAGCAGCATGAAAGGAAGTTTGCCTGCACAGACAAAAGCTATTCCGGCAGAGGTTCAATTAGAACTAGACGGTCTTCTTTCTAGTAGACCGAGTGCAAGCGCAAACTTGGCCGACCGTGTGAGAACCTCGATGCTGGCTGAGGAAGGTTTTATCAGGTCGAGGCTTGCTGACTTGGAGCGTGCGCTTGTGACGTCCGGCTTAGCACGATACTTTGGAGCAAAGCCGCTCTAGTCATTTTTTTGAGACAAAATTTCCTTGCTGTTTTATTGGTTTCTATTGATTTGTTCAGTTATCATGGTGACTTCTATTTAAGCTTTTGGGACTTTTTTACGATACGCTCTCAAAGGAGAGCGGGCGTGGATAAAGCTGTCCTCAAGAAAGAATGCAATGAGAAGATAAGACCTTCGGAGTTTTTGGACTACCGAGAGTACCTTGAGGCACGTTATCTTTTTTTCAAAACCCACAATCCTAGATACACATATTTTGAATATGCAGAAGATTCTGGATTAGGGCATAACAATCTCCTCAATGCACTGATTCGTGGCCGGCGACCTCTAACCCCTAAAACATGTAAAAAACTTATTGTTTATTTTGGCCTTGTTGGAAAAGAGAGGCAATATTTTGAGGCATTGGTTGAACACTCTTATGCGCGCGACCCGGTCATCCGTGAGCAAATCTTTCGAAAGCTCGTGAGTTTGAAAGGGCGACTCGTGGTCAATGAGCTTGACCGATTGCAACTCGAGTTTTTTAGTCATTGGTCACATGCCGTTTTACTCGAGTTGATGAATTGTACCGATTCATCGCTTGAGCCAGAGTGGTTTCGCGAGCGAATTCGACCAAAGTTAAGCTCTGATGAAATTAAAAGTGGTCTTGAGCTACTCTGCCGTATTGGGTATGCCCGAAAAAATGAAACTCTCTTGAAATATGAGGTTATCCAGGCAGACATATCTACTGGCGCAGAAGTCGAAAGTGTTGCACTTGTAAGATATCACCAAACGCTCCTGGATCTTGCACGCTCGGCAGTAACTGATTGTGCGCCGGAAGAGCGCGAAATTAACTCACTTGTGCTGACAGTAACTTCAGAGGAGTTTCAACTTCTGAAGGAGAAAATCCAAGAAATATCTCAGCAAATCTATAATGAGCATCCAGGTCGTTCAGATGCGGTCGACACACAAGTTGTGCAAGTATCAATGCAGGTTTTTCCACTGACGATTTCATCGGGAGGAAAGAAATGAATCAGCGATTGAATTTTCCCATGAAATTAAGGTTGATAACTTTGAGTTCAAGCCTGATTCTTGTATTTATTTGCTTCCTAGCTTCAATTTCCGGATGCCGTGTTCAGGCCGGAAATCCCCAAGCTGATAAGCCAAAAAATCCTGGTACGGTGACTATTGCACTCGCTGATGCACCTGTGGATGAGCTTTCAAGCATATATGTCGTAGTTCAGGGAGTTGCGTTTGCAGGCGCCGGTGCCGGTCGTTGTCTAAAAGATCCTAGCTATGGCTGTGCTGATATTGATCTTACGTTTTTCGACTTTGATGAGGATACAGAAGTTGACTTGCTGACACTTTCTGGTGGTAAAAGTCAGACAATGCCTTTTATTGGCGAGATTTCAGCAGGCATATACGAAGGTTTGCGTTTATTTTTGAGTCCTCAAAAGCCAGTGCGAGGAATTCTAAAAGAGAATGGTGAAGAGATTTTGATTGACTTTCCTCTCAGTCCTTTCGGCAAAAAAGAGTTCACCATTCGTGAAGAGTTTGATGTAGAGGAAGGCATTGAAAATCAAATTCTCATCCATGTAGACCTGCGTCGCTCATTGAAGAAAAGAGCTGACGGTACTTTTTTACTCATGCCCTTTACTCATGTAGTGCCAGCTCGTATTGCAGGCTCATTATATGGTCAGGTGCCGAGCGAAGTGATTCGCGTTTGTGCTTATAATGTAGGGGGGATGAGGAGACATGGGCGACCACCAATCAACTTGAGTGATCCACATAAACAACATTCGCAACTGATCACCGGTGCTCCAGTTGTGCCTTCTGAGCTCAAACGTCCTCCTCTTTTTGATTCAATTTATAAAGAGAGATTCCCAGGTCAGCCAGATCTCACAGTTTCATGCGACAACGCAGAATCTGTGAGTGAAATTGTTGATGGTCAATATGAGCTGTTCCATCTTCCGCCTGTTCAGTATGTTTTGAGAGGGTTTCGCGGGGATGGAACCTATATAGACAAACAAGTTTCTGAACCTCTTTTGCCACAAGAACGAAGACTTGTGGACTTTTGATGACATTTATCCTTAGCGGCGGAGAGCCCTGTCCATTTCACGTTTTGCGTCTTTGTTTTTCTGCGCCTGACGTTTGTCATGACCCGCCTTTCCTTTGGCTACGGCGAGTTCTACTTTGACCCTGTTTTCGTCGTTGAAATAAATTTCAAGGGGTACTAACGTGTAGCCCTTTTGTCTGGTTGCTTCATCTAGTTTCTTAATTTCGTTTCTATTCAGAAGGAGTCTACGATCCCTTCGCTCAGTATGATTAAGATAGGAAGCCTGCTTGAGTGTTGGGATGGTAAGGTTCATCAGCCACGCCTGCCCCTCGCGGATCATGGCGTAACTCTCTGCGAGGCTCGGATGACTCTCCCGTAGGCATTTCACTTCTGAGCCACGCAAAGCTATTCCAGCCTCGAACTTTTCCTCAATGTGGTACTCGTGAAAAGCACGTTTATTTTTTGAAATAGACTTCATTCAATAGCCCTGTTTGCCTCAGTGTGGCACACTTCATCTTCTTAATAGATATTTGTTTTCAGCTGTGAGGGCAAGTGGAATGCTGCTCGATGAGTCGACGCTCAATCTGTCTTTTGCAATGTTTTTGTTTTGCTTGGGTGCTTGTATCGGGAGTTTTTTGAATGTGGTTGCCTATAGGTTGCCACTAGGTCTCTCTTTGGTGAAGCCTTCATCGCACTGCCCTCATTGCAATCACCCGGTTCCTTGGTGGGGCTTGATCCCTATCGTGGGCTGGTGTCTGGTGAGGGGGCGATGTGTTCACTGTGGCGAAAGAGTTTCGGTCGCTTATCCAGTTGTTGAGTTGGTTGTAGCTTCCGGTACGGTTTACCTTTTCTTTCAGACAATGACACCATTAGATTTTATTGCTTCAT
>JBEAPS010000191.1:0-14809 GCA_041164285.1 Pseudomonadota bacterium | reverse complement strand
TCTTCCGATCTCAACCACATCTTCGCCCTGTGCGTTGACGAGATACTCGCCGTAAAAAAGGTTTTCTCCCGTTGAGGGATCACGGGTGAAGCACACTCCTGTTGCACTCGTATCGCCCATGTTTCCGAAAACCATGGCGCACACATTGACGGCAGTTCCCCAATCGTTGGGGATGTTATGAATTTCTCTATATTTCTTGGCGCGATTGCAGTTCCAGCTTTTGAAAACGGCGGCGATAGCATCCCACAGTTGTTTTTTGGGGTCTTGGGGAAAAGTTTCTCCCAATTCGCGTCGGTATATTTCCTTGAAGTCATCAACGAGATGTTTGAGATCGTGTGCGTTGAGTTCGGTGTCATTCACAACACCCCTGTGCTGTTTTAGACTTTCGAGAGCATCCTCAAGGATATGCGCATCGAGGCCTTTGACCACGTTCGCGAACATTTGGATAAATCTTCGGTAACTGTCAAAAGCGAATCGAGGATTTGCAGACCTTCTTGCGAGTGCCTCTACTACGGTGTCGTTGAGGCCTAAGTTGAGAATAGTGTCCATCATCCCTGGCATGGATACGCGAGCGCCGGACCGCACACTTACGAGCAGAGGGGATTCAGTGCTCCCGAACTCGGCGTTCATAGTTTTTTCAACTTTCTTCAGTGCTGCTTCAACGTCGCTCTCGAGATTCTCCGGAAATGTTTGACCGCCATTGAGAAAGTCGAGACAGACCTTCGTTGAGATAGTAAAGCCGGCTGGTACTGGCAGTCCGAGGGAAGTCATCTCTGCAAGATTGGCTCCCTTGCCACCTAGCTCCGCTTTCATTTTTGCATTGCCGTCTGCTGCATCCTGTCCGAAGAAATAAACGAGCGCCATATCCGACCCCCCCTAAAACCTACATGTTGGCGTGCGATATCCTGAATCTACGGCTAGCGATACAGGAATCCGACTCAATTGTAAAATAGTCACTTAAATTTTGAATAAAGGGCTCTTGCTAGACCGTGAGGCATTGTTTTGTTGACCCGCCTCGGCCTCTATGCTACGTGCCCTCGGCTCAGGCTTCCGCTGCTGAATGGTAGGGATGCAACTGTTGATTCCTTGCCGGTGTACACGCCACTGGTTCGAAATATGAGGACTTTTCCAATGAAAGAAGCAATCCATCCAAAATACGGTCCATGCGAAGTCAGCTGCGCTTGCGGAAACGTGTACCAAACACGAAGCACGAAGAGCCAGCTCAAGGTTGATATTTGCTCCAACTGCCATCCGTTCTTCACAGGTAAGCACAAGGTAGTTGATACGGCAGGTCGCATCGAGCGCTTCAACCGCAAGTACGCGAAGTCAGCTACTACAAAGTAAACGTGCAGTTGGCGGCACGGTATACCCTTGAAACCTGAAACTCCCCTGCCTCAATTGATGCAGGGGTTGAGGTTTTTGTGTCTCTTGTAGATCAGCTTGCACGATTGGAACGTCGCTATCTAGAAATCGAAAGCTTGCTACAGCAGCCTTCGATTTCTTCAAACGCGTCTGAATTCCGGAAACTCAGCAGAGAGCACGCGGAGCTCAGCGAAACAATTTTAGCCTTTCGCGAATTCAAGGCAATCGAAAAGCAATTGGGAGAGGCCAAAGAGTTACTCTCCGATGCGAGCGGTGAACTTGCTGAGATGGCGGCCGAAGAGGTTGCCTCTTTGGGTGCGTTGATTTCTGAGAAAGAGCAGGCTCTCCGCATATCGCTTCTCCCCAAGGATGCTAACGACAGCAGAAACGTTTTTCTCGAAATTCGCGCGGGTGCGGGGGGCGATGAAGCTGGTCTTTTTGCTGCGCAGCTGTTTCGTATGTACTCCCGTTATTGCGAGCGCTTGCGATACAAAGTTGAGCTCATGTCGATGAATGAGAATGAACTGGGTGGTGTGAAAGAGGTTATCGCTCTCGTTTCGGGTGAAAACGTCTACAGAACTTTAAAGTACGAAAGCGGAGTTCATCGGGTGCAGCGAGTGCCAGCCACTGAGAGTCAGGGGAGGGTGCACACCTCGACAGTGACGGTTGCAGTGCTACCTGAAGCTGAAGATGTTGAGGTGAGTATTAACGAAAATGACCTCAGGATCGATACCTATCGTGCAGGCGGTGCTGGTGGTCAGCACGTCAATCGTACGGACTCCGCTGTTAGAATTACGCATATCCCCAGTGGACTCGTTGTTGCCTGCCAAGACGAGCGATCTCAGATAAAGAACCGTTCAAAAGCGATGAAAGTGCTGCAGGCAAAACTTTTAGAACTTGCTCAGGCTGAGCAGGAAAAAGCTTTTGCTGCTGAACGCAAGGGGCAAGTAGGACGGGGGGATCGCTCTGAGCGCATACGAACCTATAACTTTCCTCAGAGTCGCGTTACGGACCATCGTATCAACCACACTACCCATGCGATCCATGATTTCATGGAAGGTGACATCGGTGATATGATCGGACGTCTCGCTGCTTACGATCAGGAGCAGTTGCTCAAAGATCAGGCCGAGCGCGGGCTGGAGTGAACATGGGACCACAAAATGCAACTTGGACTGTCCGTGACGTTCTCAATTGGACCTCTCGGAAGTTTTCAGATCTCGCCCTTTCTAGTCCTCTTCTCGATGCACAATTGCTGATTGGCTCGGTTCTGTCGTTGAGTAAAGTTGAAATATACACTCAGTTGGATCGTCCATTGATTGAGTCTGAGCGCTATCAATTGCGGGAACTTGTCCGCAGACGCATGACAGGCGAACCGGTGGCGTATCTACTTAAGCAGAAAGATTGGCATGATCTCGATCTCTACGTCGACAGTCGTGTTCTCGTCCCCAGGCCTGAAACTGAAACATTGCTCGATGTCGTGCTCGCATCCTGTAAGAGTGATTCACTCCATCCACTGAGGATTCTTGATTTGTGCACTGGGTCTGGATGTCTTGCTATTGCACTTGCAAGAAGATTTCCGGAGGCTCAGGTTGTTGCGGTAGATGTGTCTTCCGATGCACTTGACGTTGCTCGCATCAATGCTGAACGTAATTTGGTTTCAAATGTTGAATTTATTTGTGCCGATGCTGGGCAAGAAAAAACATACGACTCACTCAAGTTCAATGGTTCGTTCGATATTATAGTCAGTAATCCTCCCTACGTTTCGGAAGCTGAATGGTCTCAGTGCGAAGGTTCGGTTCGAGACTTTGAGCCAAGGCTTGCACTTGTGGGCGGAGAATGTGGATGGCACTTCCCGACACGGATTTTAGAATTACTGTCTCAGACGGAATTGCTATCAAGAGCAAAACTCATTGGTTTTGAGTTGGGGGTCGATCATCCCGTTTACTTATCTGAGAGCCTTCAATCTCAATTGACAATTCCTTTTTCTCATCCACTCCAGCAATTCGCCTGTCAGCGCCCTGTATGCGAATTTCCGCGTGGTGAATGGTTTGCTGTGAAAGACTACAGACAAAAAAACCGATTTCTGTTCTCTTTGGCCCATACTGGCGAGTCTTGACTCAATGTTCGCGAGCCTTTCTCTTGCTGGCTGCTTCTACAATGTGTGCAATTTCAACTCCGATCTCATGAAACCTAGCTTTGCTGAGGCGAGCGAGTTCGGAAGTTGAATGCAACAGTCTGTTCTCAGTAATGACAAATGAATTCGACAGTCCGAGTGATTCGATCAACTTCTCAGGCCGAGCCTCAACGCGTCCAAATACACCAGCAACTCGAACGTTGTGTTCCCTTGCTGTTTGAGAAACAATCATTGCCGCTTTTCCAGCAAGTGTTTGCTTGTCGAGGCAGCCTTCGCCACACACGGCGAGATCTGCTCCCTGAAAGCATTGAGAGAGTGCGGCTACCTTTGCAATGCGAGCTGCTCCAAGCTCCATCGAAAAGTTTGGGAAAACTGACGCGAGGCCAAGGCACAGTCCACCACCAGCACCAGTGAACGGGGAATCAAGTGCGGGGATGAATGGATTACACTTTTGCAACTGAGCCCAATAACTCTTCAATGACTCTTGAATTGACGGAATGTCAGAGGTTGAGAATCCCTTCTGCGGCAAAAAATCCGCCATTGATGTCGGAGCTCCGAGAGCAGGTGCATTCACGTCACATAGGGCAAGAATTTTGGTTTTTAACATGTAATCCGGCAATTCGCTTCTTGTGAAAACACTGATGAGGTTTGCATCCGCGAATGAAGGTGTAACATCTTGACCGTCGATATCTTGAGCTTTGAGTCCAAAAGCCTGGGCCAATCCCCATCCACCGTCGGCAGTCATTGTGCCGCCGACAGCAAGCCAAATTTCCTGGGGCCGCAGGTCGAAGGTCTTTTTGAGAAGCAAACCGAGTCCCAGCGTGGATGCTCTGATGGAGTCGCTTTTGTGTGCAACAGCGCGCTGGCTTCCAAGAACCTCGGCGGACTCAATAATCGCAACCCTACGGCTATTGTGCCAATAAATGTGAGCTTCTGTCGGTTTGCCATATAAATCAAGAACTTCGACTCGCAGTGACTCTAGGCCCATATAACTGGCAAGAAGTGCGGCTGACCCGTCACCCCCATCGGCCATAGGGCGCAAACTCACTTCGATCTTTGGATTACGTAAGCGAATACCCTCAGCAAGGCATTCGTTTGCCTGTTGTGCTGTGAGAGTGCCTTTGAATTTGTCGAGAGCAAGCACCACCCGCATTTGGCCCCTCCTTGTTTCGCCTCTGCCCACCTCAACTATAAACGAATAATCTGAAATCACTAGGGTGCGTTGATTTCGAGACGCTCATTTGATATTGACAGCGCGTCCAATATTCACCCGTAAAGGAGACTTCCTCATGGACAGCAAGGCAGTTGAGGCGAAGGTTATTAAGATTGTGGCAGAAAAGCTGAATATCGAAGAAAAAAACGTCTCGGCGGCTTCGCGCTTCCAAGAAGACCTCGGAGCAGACTCTTTGGATATTGTAGAGCTTCTCATGGAAATCGAAGAAGAGTTCGGAACGAGCATCTCGGATGAAGAGTCGGAGCGACTCAAAACGGTGGGTGATGCCATTAAGTTCATTGGCAGCAAGCTCTAATCGAACGGAGTACCAGAGGGCACCTTCGGGTGCCTTTTGCATTTTATAATTGACTCATCAGGGATGATTTTTCGAATGAAAATTGCGATTGCTTCAGATCACGCGGCAAAAGAGCTGAAAAGCTACATCATCGATTTCCTTAACCTCACAAATCACGAAATTCTTGATTATGGAGTAGCTGCTGATGCTGTGGGTTCGGTGGATTATCCTGACTACGCTGACATAGTGGGCTCCGAAGTTGCTGCTGGCCGAGTAGACCGTGGCATTCTCATCTGCGGAACCGGAATTGGAATGTGCATTTCTGCAAATAAATTTCCAGGTGTTCGAGCCGCACAGGTTTTCGATGAGTTCACAGCGCGAATGAGTCGAGCACACAATGATGCGAATGTACTTTGCCTAGGGGCGAGAACAATAAATCATCAGCGAGCTATCGACTTTGTAAAGATTTGGCTCACCACGGAATTCGAAGAAGGGCGTCATCGTGTGCGCCTCAACAAAATTGCAACAATTGAAAAGAGGATTTCTTCTTTGTCGGCGAACGAAAATTCATTTTGATATGGAAAGGTCGAACGTGAATCAATTTTTGTCTGCCTCACGAGCCTGTTTGGGCGAGAGTGACTCGGAATTTGCAGCGTTGTTGAAAGCTGAGGCTCGTAGGCTCAGTGATGGTTTAGAGCTTATCGCATCAGAGAACGTTGCAAGTCCTGCTGTGCTAGCGGCATTGAGCAGTGTTCTGTCGAATAAGTATGCTGAGGGCTATCCCGGTCGTCGCTACTACGGCGGATGTGAGGTTGTTGATGAAGTTGAAACTCTGGCCATTGAGCGCGCTAAGAAGTTGTTCGGTGCGGAGCACGTAAATGTGCAGCCACACAGTGGAGCGCAGGCCAATCAGGCCGTCTTCCTTTCATGCCTGAAGCCCGGGGATACAATACTTGGCATGAATTTGTCCCACGGTGGTCACCTCACTCATGGGTCGCCGGTAAACATGTCAGGGCTCATATACAAAGCCGAATTTTATGGGGTCAGGGAAACAGACGGCACACTTGATTACGAAGAGGTGCGTCAGATCGCTCAAAAAACAAAGCCGCGACTCCTCATAGCAGGTGCAAGTGCATATTCGCGGGTGATCGATTTCAGGGAGTTTCGAAAAATCGCGGATGAAGTTGGTGCATTGTTGCTTGTAGACATGGCTCACATTGCAGGGCTCGTTGCTGCGGGGGTCCATCCAAGCCCAGTTCCTTTCGCGGATTATGTAACAACCACGACACATAAAACTTTACGTGGTCCACGTGGCGGTATCATTATGTGCAAAGCAGAGCATGCGAAGGCAGTCGATAAAGCTGTTTTTCCTGGCACTCAAGGAGGCCCTTTAATGCACGTAATTGGTGCTAAAGCGGTGGCTTTTGGAGAGGCGCTCAAGCCTGAATTTAGGACTTACTGTGAGGGCGTAGTAGCAAATGCAAAAGCGCTCGCCGAAAGTCTCTCCTCTTATGGAGTAAAAATAGTTTCATCTGGCACTGACAACCACCTTTTGCTTATTGATTTGCGCGACTCTGCGCTGAGCGGAAAAGACGCTGAGGCTCGGCTTGGACAGATTGGTCTCACAGTGAATAAAAACACTGTACCTGGAGAGACCCGTAAGCCCATGGTTACCAGTGGTATTCGAATTGGGACGCCAGCTATTACTACTCGAGGCTTGACCCCTGCAGATATGGGTCAGTTGGCGAATGCTATAAATTGTGCTCTACAAGTGTCAGACGAACACCTGTCGCGCGGAGCTGAGCTCGTGAGTCAGCTTTGCAAAAAGTATCCTCTGTATAACGGAGTGTTTTCTGATGCAGGGTACTCTGTGCCAGTGGTTTGATTCGTTGCTTGGATGAGGCGGGAGGCGGCATGAAGTGCAGGCAATGCAAAAGCGAAGAGACAAAGGTCCTCGAGAGCCGCGAGAGTAAGGACGGCCTCACCGTCAGGCGGAGACGTGAATGCCAGAACTGTGGCTATCGATTCACTACTTTTGAGCGCTCAGAGGAATTACCTGTTTACGTGATCAAAAGAAGCGGTGCGCGAGAGCCGTTTGACCGTCAAAAGCTGATGCGCAGCATGTCAGTGGCATGCCAGAAGCGTGCTGTAAGTGCAAAAGAACTTGAAGATATTGCTGATTATGTTGAATTGGCGGCAAGTCAAAAGGAAGATCGCGAGATATCGTCGCAAGCTATCGGAGAGCTTGTGCTCGACGTCTTGCGGCACCTTGACCCAGTCGCTTATGTTCGATTTGCCTCAGTATATCGCGCATTTTCTGATCCCGAAGACTTCTTGCAAGAGCTTCAACGACTTGCTCAAAACTCGCGCTTTAATAAAGTAGGCTCCAGTCTTGAGAACTCCGACCCACTTTTGTAACACTTCCTCTCCATCATTTGCTGCGGGGGAACTTCAGTTATGTTTACAGGGCTCATTCGCGACGTAGGAACTGTTGTTGAGTGGGCTCGAAGCGGTTCTTCAGCAAAAATGTCAATAGAAACTCACTTGCCTGAAACCGATCTCGCGCTGGGAGCCAGTGTTGCTTGCAATGGAGTTTGCCTCACTGTTGTTTCGCAAAAGTTGAATTCGAGTCGGAACTCTTTTGCGGCCGAAATTGGGCCCGAGACTCTCGCGCTCACGCAGTTTGGTATCGATTCATTCTCTGGACAAGGTGCACGAATTAATCTCGAACCAGCAATTCGAATGGGTGAGGCTTTTGGTGGCCATGTTCTCACTGGACATGTAGACACATTGGCTACTGTGATCGAGAACTCAAGTTGTGGAGAAGGCTTTTGGAAGTTTAAACTGCAATTTGACCCCAGCTTCGGTCGATTTTTGGTGAAAAAAGGGTCGATTGGGGTTGCTGGAGTGTCACTGACCATAGCTGACTGTGACAGAAGTGCCGGTTGGGTAGAGATTATGCTGATCCCTCATACTCTGCAGCAAACGAATCTCCGCGAATTTACTGAAGGTTCGTGCATCGAGGTCGAGTTCGATTCTCAGGCTAAAATGGTTGCAGAGATGCTTGAGAATATGCTACCTCAACATCTTAAAACAATATTTCAAGAAAAGAATTGAACTCAACGATGCAGTTTGAGCGTCTTTATCACAATGCGGCTTCAACCGCAGAGGGGCCATTTGATACGGAGCGCACTGCCTCGTCGCAGGGCTCTGCTGTCACGCTGCTGCAAAACGCATTTCCGCAAGCTTTGGAAGCATCGGCCTATGCATTACGTAAACGTTTGATTTGTCCGCGTTGGTGGCTTGTAGGTGTCATGACCCAGTGGATGACCAAAGATCTTGAATCACTTTGCAAGCGGATTACTCTCAACGAAGACGACTTTATTTTTGCGGGTCCGCCAATCAGTGCCAAGAATTTTCCCCTTGTTGCTGCGCTGTGGACAGAGCTGTTAGCGCAAGTCTCGTCTAGTAGCTATGAGAGCGTGACCGTTGAATTGAATTTGCGGCGAATACTTCGTGGAACGTCTGCCGAGATCTTTGAACAACGTGAATTTCTCACACACTATCTGAGTGCTGCGCTACGCATCCAGAAAATTAAGTTTAGCATTCCAAAATGTGGTCGTAGTCGTTCAAAAGCTATTCAGACAAAGAGTCCCCAACTCACCATTGAGCCGATTGGGCTTGTTCAGATTTTTGAAAACGTCATCTTGTCTGAGACGGAAAGTCAAAAGTTGTCCATTACTTTTGCAAAATGTCCACGCAAACTTTTTTCGGCGAACTTGAGTGAACTTCTGCCTGCTGCGCTGCAAAACAAAGGGTGGAGTCAGCAAGTTCAGCGGACAAATACTGCATTGGTCACTCTTCAACCCGATGTTCTGCAGGCAATGAGTAGGAGTGTTTCCCCGAAAAAGCTCGTTCCTTATTTGTCATTGGAGATAACAAAATCAGAGCACAGCACATCAGTCACCGGAGATATGAGTGGGCTTTCCGAGGGGGTTTGGCGAGGACGAACTGTTTTAAGTCATGAATTGATCCGCTTGCATAAGGACGAGCTCAGTCAATCGAGGTCTTTATATGATCATGGTCTTTTGAGTTGGGAAAACGAGGCGCCTCGCCAGCGTATTCGTGCACTCAAGCGTGAGTCAGTCGGTGATGGAGGCAATAATGCAAGTGGAATTGTTCACTGCTGGCGGCTTTCGCAGCATGTGATCGATGCCATTACATTTGAACAAGCCCTCACCCAGCATCTGGCCTCGGGCGAGTCAGTTACTTCTCAGGTTTCTATTCAATCGCAGACTCAGCCTCTCCTGGCCGCAGATAGCTCCGGGGATGAAGGCCGTTTGGAGGTCGAATCGGCTTTTCCAGCAGACCGTGCTGGTGCCGGAGCTCAAAAGGTGGTTGCGTCAACGAAGGCAGCTCACGAGAGCAATGGGGCATCACTTTTCAAAGCTGCGAGTTCCGCCGAATCGGTGGCTCAGAAGCATACTTCTATTTTTACTGCTTCTAAGTCATTAGGGAGTCATCAGAGCGGCTCAAACAAGACAGTTGAAATCAGCTATTCCGAGAAGCATACACCCCATCATCAGCCGCAAAAGAGAGTGATGACGTTTACAGGTCAACGTGAGCTTCAAGCTAAAGATGTTTGGTCGGATGACGAGTTTCTTATGTGTGTCGCCGAGTTTTATGAGTCGCTCACACCTCTCCAACAGCAAGCCTTTGAGCGGGAACGACGTCGTATGAGTCCTGAGCAATTCAAAGTCTATGTGACTCCGGCTTTGAAAAGATTCAAGCTCTCGAGCGTTTAAGTATTTCCTCGAGACGAGTTTTAGCAACTGAGAAGCTCTCTGAGGAAATCTGGTCGAGTTCCTCTTGAGAAAATTTTCCGAGAACATATCCAGCTGTAGCGGACTTATGTTCAGGCTTACCTATCCCGATTTTAAGACGAAAAAATCCGTCTTTACTCCATCGTTCCAGAATATCCCGAACTCCGTTGTGTCCGCCGTGTCCTCCGCCTAAGCGCATCCGCACAGCTCCGGAGTTCTGATCGAGATCGTCGAACACGACACAAACACGATCCGGATTTAGTTTGAAAAATTGAACGGCCTCGAGCAGCGAACGCCCCGACAAATTCATAAAAGTCTGTGGTTTCAGTAGAAGGAGGTCATGTCCTTTCCACTGAATTCGACAGAACAGTCCATTGAATTTTGTTTGGCTAAACTGCGTGCCAACAGACTCCGCCAAGTGGTCTAAAAACATAAAGCCCACGTTGTGACGCGTGAGCTCATACTGGCTTCCAGGATTACCCAGACCAACAATCAGATGCATAGCGTAGAATCAGAGTTTGACAAGCGATGCCAAAGCAAGATTACGTGATGCAATCAGCTTCACACCCTCAGGGAGCACAAGATCGCTGATGTGTGCAGATTCGTCAGCTTTGAGGTTGCCGACGTTCACTTCGAGCGAGCTTGGCAATTTGTTTGCGGCGCCTTTGACGGCCAATGAGCGAAGTAGAACCTTAAATGATCCTTCCTTCTCTTGTTCCTTAGTCAGTCCAACAAAATTAAGTGGAATTTTGGCTTTGACTACCTCATTAGGGGCTACTTCTTGGAAGTCAATGTGCACAGGCAAATCCTTGAGTGGATCGACTTGGACATCGCGCATAAGGACGGAAGTCGCTTTGCCATCAACTTCGAGAGTGACAACTGTTGACCGCGTGTGCCCTTTGGGAAGGTTCTTGATAGCTACTGAAATCGTCTTGTTGCCGTTTTTGCCAAAAACAGTGGCGGGAACAACACCTTCGCTTCGCATGGTACGCAGAGCGCCCTTGGTAGACAAAGTACGAGTTTTTGCAATAATTTTAATTGGTTCTGTTGACATATTGAGACTCCGAAAACATGCTCCGCGCACAGCTGCGCTCAATTGAGCCCCGTGGATACACCATAACCCTCCGCTGGGCAAGTCACAAAGTGACCTAGTCACGGTTGACAAATTTAAGCCATTGAATACCCTTGCTTGGTGGTTTTCTGGCACAAAGATCTGGGACTTACGATGAGTGTGAGTTCCCTCTCTGCGAGCCCTTTAGTATTAATTGGGGAGTTTGGTCTATGGCATTCAAATTGCGCCATGTTGCTCTTTGTTCACTTTTTGTTCTTGCTGCGGCTTGTTCCAAAAAGAAGGCACCTGAGCCTTCTCTTCCAGACGTAAACGCCGCAGCAGCAGGCTCTGCTGCTCCTGCAGTTGCAGAAACACCCGCAGCTGTGAGCGCTCCGTCGGCTCTTGATACTGCTGAGTTTGCTTCTGAAACCATCTACTTCGACTTCGACAGTTTCACCGTTCGGTCAAGCGAATTAGAGAAAATTCGTCGACTCGCAGCGGCTCTGAAGGCTGGCACTGGCCAAGCGAAAGTTCAAGTTGAAGGCCATTGCGATGAACGTGGATCCAATGAATACAACCTTGCACTAGGTGAACGTCGTGCTCGTGCGATTCAAGATGCGTTGACGGCAGAAGGCGTGTCAGCTTCAAACGTAACGACAATCAGTTACGGCGAGGAGCGTCCTGCAGTTGAGGGGCATGATGAGTTTGCATATTCGAAGAATCGTCGTGCAGAGTTTAGAAAACTCTAAATCTGAGCTCCTCATTCGCCTGTGAAATCAGCCAGCTCATTTTTGAGCTGGCTGATTTTTTTGTGAAGTATTTCCATTTCAGTCGCAACAGTCTCCACTAAAATCTCTGAGTCTTTCATCTGCCCGCAATTAGCGGGATTAGCCTGAGTTCCAGAGCCCAGATACTCAGTGATCCAGGTAAGAGTCTGCCTCGCGGCAGCCAAAGCTGCGGCGGGACCAGCAATTGCCCCACCCATTGCCGCTGCGATACTTGTGCTTAGCACCGTCCTCAGTGCTTTGGACTTTGCTTCTCTTACTGCGTCCACTGCCGTGTTTTGTTCGCACATCCTTTGTGCTTCGAGCGCAACGCTCAATTGTGATTTGAGTTTGAGTGCGAGTCCCACAAGTTGATTCTCTTTAGTTAAAATCTCGATAAAAATTTTGCGTTTTTGATCAGTTATGTCGTTGTATAAGCTAATGTCCGGTGAGCTCATCAAATTTGATGAACACAAATACGATTGCACATCTGAGTCTTGCTTCGGCTCCGGAAATTTACATGGACGAAATAAGTAGAAATAACTGCCGCTGGGTGCGAGAGGATCAGAAATAGATGCGCGTATTAGCCTTTCCCCAAATGAAGTGCAGTTGGGCGCAGATGCAATTGCAGACTCCCAGACAGCGCGAGATTCCAATCCTGTCATTGGAACTAGGCTGCCGTCATCGTAACGTGCATTCATGCCATTGGCTTGTCTGAGGGTCCATCCAGAGTGGCAACGAATGACAAAAGCGAAGTCAGCATTGCTGTATTTGATGTGCGCAAAAGTTTCAGAGCTTTTTGGGTTTGTTTGAATAACCTCAAGCTCAAGTGATGTTTGAGAAAGAGATGTATAGGCAACGGAATCTGAAGCAACTTGCGCATTTTCTCCACTCGAGTTCTGATCGCTTGAACCTCTCTCATCCTGTTCGGCTGTTGCACAGTAAGTGTGTAAAAGTCCGAAGAAAAAAATTGCTATTAACCAGTTAGATTGAATAGTCATTGAAACACCACGTTGCTGAGTTCGACTCCATTCTTTCTCAACTGATCGAGTTCTTCCGCAAGAAGAAACTGTTGATCCTTAACTTTCATTAAAATGAAATTGGCTTCGTACTTTATAATCTGAGCTTCATGACACGAATCAAAAAAATCATCCTCACTTGTGAACAGCCAAAGCAGAGTGCGAACGATTGCTTTTTGGTCGTTCGTTTCCTTCGTCCAAAGGTTGTCGAATTTCTCCCGCCACGATCTTGAGGTGTCTTGAGAGCCAAGGAGCTCTTTTGAATAAATCTTTAAAAATAAGGCTGACCCATATCCTACAATATTTGCTATAATACTGCGCTTAATAAGGTTTTCAGCCTTTTTCCAAGTTGCAGCATCACATTGTTGATACGCCTTTGCGAGTTCGAGCGTCTGAGTTTGTATTGCATCGGTAAGAGAGTTTATTATGACTCTTCTTTTTTGTATCGATTCGATTAATTGGTCTATTTTAGGCGAGTTTTTATTTTCAAATAAAATTTTATTTCTTGTCACCAAAATAGAGTGATGACAGATTAAAGGTTGATCTGTTCCCTCAGCCATACATGCTCTGGCGATCCATCCCCAATGTCCCGAAGGCGCACTCAAATCATAAAAAGGCACTTGCGGATGAGTTTCGGAGACAACTTCGCAATGGCCTTCAACCTCAGACCATGAATTAAATGGTTTAGACTCCAATCTCTCTGCCTTGCAGCGGGCAATTTGAAAAAACACATACTTGTTTGTTACTTCCGGAACGTAGACAACTGGTGCTGTTGATTTCGAGAATTGTGCAAATCCAGCAACGGGAAGAGCGATAGTATTAAGTTCCAAGAGAGCTGAAACTGCTTGATGTCGTTCTGTTTCCAGATCGAAGTTTCTCTGAGTGTCATCGCTTTTTAAAATGTTTTTTGGAATTATACTCTCCTCATTGCTGCCGCAGGATGAAGCAAAGAGCAGTGTAATTAGGGTTGTGAGGGAAGATTTAACGAGACAGATTTTTCTCATTTTTTTCTTCCTTCAGTGAATAGGACAGTCACGCCTTCGCATGATGTCTCTGTATGCTTGGTTTCCAGTGAGATCTTTTTCAAACCAAACGAGACTATTCCTATCGAAAGTTTGGTTGAGGTTCTCACGACTGTATATGATTTCATTATTGATTTTGATTGCAAGCGAATTCATTTTGTATCGACTGTTCTCTCTGTTCTGCCATTCGCATGCTTTGCCTAGTCCGCCCCACGTTGACCAGCAGCTTTGGAAAGTGTCGTAATTGACACCCTTTTTTGTGATTGTAATTGAGCTTATGTCGCCAATTGTCAGATCTGTTTGTGGTTCGGCAACGAGGCGCCCATTTTCTCTTATTATTGGCTCGTTGTTCTCATCATTGTTGATAAAAACAAGACCTCCTCCCAAGTTAATTTCAATTTTGGATGGTTCACCAGTGCTGTTCAATTTCATGCTAGCTGCGCTGCGATCCCAATCCCCAAGTGGCAAATGGCCTCCTTCAAATAAGAAGTCAATTGTCCGGATAGGCTCATTTGACCAACATCCAAGCTGAAGATCTCCACGTAAATCATGCCTGAGTCTTGCAATGTCACTCGCGACTGAAAGATAGCTTTGCGATTTTGCAAGGATCTCACGGTTTTTCTGGCTGTTCCACTCTTTTGCTGCTTTGAGCGTATCTTCAGTGAGCGTTGATGAGAGTTCCTGTGGTATTTTAATGGGGGCGGGCGCAACGGTTGAAGCAATTGCATATTCAGTTGCTTCGTCAACCTCTGAATCTTCTATTCGACATGCGTCCGATCCTAAAAGTTGTCGCAATGGTTGAATGTTAAGAAGGACGCTTTTTCTAGTTCTCGAATTTTCAAGAAAATCAGCCTGTGTGAAGAGAATTTTGTCATCGATTTTCAGTGTGAATGTTTGGTCTTCGTCGTGAGGGAATTCAAAATCCACCGCTTTGACCTTAAAAATGCTAATGTCGGAGAGTTTTATGTCTTTGAGAGGTCGGCTGCCTGTGCTGTACCATTTTATTTCAGTTTCCTCGTTAGGGTTGATTAAGTTCGACTCGATCTTGTTGTCTAAGATAATCTGGTATCGACCTCTTGTACCTTTAGAGTAGGCATAAAAGTTTCGGATATTTAGATGACTTACT